>JAYTMF010000623.1:0-3307 GCA_043728755.1 Flavobacteriales bacterium | reverse complement strand
ACTAATGCGATGAGTAGTGTGTAGACAGGTATTCTCGCAGAGCAACTCATCAACGGTGCTACCATGATGGTGATGAGTCTGTCTTTCCAACTGCTGATGTTTCTTGTAGACATAATACCAGGAATGGCACAGGCGACGCTGCTCATCAGCGGCACAACACTTTTTCCATTCAGACCGAATGGCCGAACGAGTTTGTCCATGATGAAAATAACTCGCGACATGTAACCTGTTTCTTCAAGAATGGCAAGGAAGAAGAACAACAATGCAATTTGTGGAATAAAAACGAGTACGCCGCCAATTCCGGGAATAACACCTTCGGCGATCATATCTGCGAAAACACCCGCAGGCATGAGGTTTTTCGTCCACTGACTCAATTGGAGAAAACCGGTATCAATCCATTCCATTGGGAATGTGGCGATATGAAAAATCACTTGAAAAATGAGCAATAGAATCGCGATGAAGATGAGGTAACCAAAAACGGGATGTACCAAAATTCTATCAAGCACATGCTTGAAATCCTCGGTGACCTTTTTTTCATGCGGAATTCTAACGTCAAGAAGAAGATCATTGATGAACTTATATCGTTCTTCAGCATCTTCATGTTGTTGATCAGGCAAAGTATGCAATGAAGGAATGGGCGTGCTTCCAATACTTTGTCTTTGTTTCTGCGCTTCAAAAGTTTCGATGGCATTGCCGAGTTGTTCCATTCCAAGACCAGTGCGGCCATTCACATAGACCACCGGAATCCCGCCCAATTTCTCTGTCAACTTTCGAGCGTCGAGATGCAGCGATTTCTTTTTGGCGAGATCATCCATGGTCAAGACCAGAATGAGCGGAACATTTAAGTCATAAAGTTGCGTGAAAAGAAGCAGATTGCGTTCAAGATTGACCGCGTCTGCGATATAGACGAACAAATCGGGAAAGTAGGTAGAACGCGGATTAGATACCACATCATATACAACGCGCTCATCGTTTGATCTTGGAAAAACGCTGTATGTTCCCGGAAGATCGAGAACGTTAATAGATTCACCAGAAGACGTTTTGAAGATGCCCGAACGCTTGTCAACAGTGACACCAGGGAAGTTGCCCACTTTTTGTCGCAGTCCCGTCATCAGGTTGAAGAGCGAACTCTTGCCTGTATTAGGATTTCCGATAAGCGCAATTTTTCTGGTCTTCATAATATCAATGTCATCGGATGACATCATCCAATGCGATAACAGCTGCTTCTTCCTTTCTGAGGGCGAGAACGTAACCATCAATACTCACAGCGATGGGATCACCAAACGGTGCGCGGAAGATGACCTTCACTAGTTTACCTTTGAATAAACCCATCTCCACCATTTTCGCCCTGCCGGCGCAATGTCCAACCGCGCTGACAATGCCCGATTGACCGGGTTTTAACATCGATAAATCTATTCCTTTCATTTCAGAATTCTCCAAGTGTAAATAGAAGAGAACATCCTTCAATATTGAATACCTTGAATAGGGTATTTCCAAATGCGTCTGCCGACGGCATTTTGAAAATATAAGCACACTGAAATCTTTAGTCCAAATGCACGCGAAAAATTGTCACTGCAAACTTAAGGGCACTTCTGACAACCTTTTTTGTGAAACGCGACACGTCATTTTATTGAAGACGTGGTAATACCGAATGGACAAGTGTAATAGTCCAATCTTTGCTTCGCCGGATTGAACTAAACACGTGTATCCATCGGCATTTACCACTGTATGATTTCTCAAACATTGGCATGTTTTAGAAATCACATGTGTATTAAGAGGCATTTAATCACAGATAGCCTGTTGACCACTTCGGAAGAATTTCTGAAAGTTGCGGTTGGCTTGAATTGTCTCATTGTCAGCAGCAAATAACTACTTTCGCGCACTCAAAATTTTTATATGCTTTCAGTTTCAAATTTGTCGCTGCGTTATGGCAAGCGCACCTTGTTCGAAGATGTCAATATCAAATTCACACCCGGTAATTGCTACGGAGTGATAGGAGCCAACGGTGCAGGAAAATCAACTTTTCTGAAAATTCTTGCAGGAGAAATTGACGCTTTGACCGGACAAGTGAATATCACTCCTGGAGAAAGAATGAGTGTATTAAAGCAAAATCACTACGCGTTTGATATTTACACGGTATTGCATACTGTTTTGATTGGCAACAAGGTGCTATGGCAGTTGATGAAAGCGAAAGATGACATCTATTCGAAGACAGATTTCACCGATGAAGATGGCGAAAAGGCTGCGGAACTCGAAGTTCAGTTCGCGGAGATGGATGGATGGAACGCCGAAAGTGATGCCGCCAATTTGTTGAGTGGTCTTGGTATCAAGGAAGCCGATCACAACAAATTGATGAGTGAATTGGAAGGCAAAGACAAAGTGCGTGTTCTTTTAGCTCAAGCGCTTTTCGGTAATCCTGAAATATTATTACTTGACGAGCCTACCAACGACCTCGATGTGGAAACCATCGGTTGGTTGGAGAATTTTCTTGCAGACTTTCAAAATACTGTCATTGTCGTTTCTCACGACAGGCACTTTCTGGATGCCGTTTGCACGCATATCGCGGATATTGACTTTAGCAAGATTCAATTGTATACCGGCAACTATACATTCTGGTATGAATCGAGTCAGCTGGCACTGCGACAACGTTCAGATCAAAACAAAAAAGTAGAAGACAAGCGCAAAGAACTTCAGGAATTTGTTGAGCGATTTAGCGCCAATGCGTCGAAATCGCGACAAGCAACCAGTAGAAAAAAATTGCTGGACAAGTTGGTGATCGACAACATTCAGCCTTCCACAAGGAAGTATCCCGGTATCATATTCAGGCCGGACAGAGAATGTGGCGATCAGATTTTGAATGTGGAGCATATTTCGAAAAAGGCAGAAGATGGTAGTTTATTGTTCCATGATGTGACATTCACTTTGGTGAAAGGCGACAAGGTGGCGATATTGTCAAAAGAGCACAGCGCAATATCTACTTTTTTCGAAATCATCACCGGCAACTTGAAGCCTGATCAAGGAGAATGCAATTGGGGAAGTACCATCACGACAGCTTATTTACCCAATGACAACTCTGGTTATTTCAACGCATCAGACAATCTCATTGATTGGCTGCGCGAATATTCCAGGGACAAGGACGAAACATATGTCCGAGGATTCTTAGGGAAGATGTTATTCAGTGGTGAGGAAGTGATGAAGAAATCGAATGTGCTGAGCGGTGGCGAAAAAGTACGTTGTATGATTTCGCGTATGATGTTGACCGGAGCAAATTGTCTCATCATGGATGAGCCTACCAACCATCTGGATC
>JAYTMF010000622.1:0-2444 GCA_043728755.1 Flavobacteriales bacterium | reverse complement strand
CGGACCTCCGCCGGTAAATGACGCGTGCATTGGAGCGACGCCCATTTCATGCGGCGCAACGGTAAGTGGCAGCACCGTTTCCGCCACCCCCGACGCAGTTCCTGCAGGGTGCGGCAGCTCTGCTTCAAATTCTGTTTGGTATTCTTTTGTTGGAGCCGGACAATTGGTAAATATCAGTTTGTGTGGTTCTACATTCGATACTCAATTGAGTGTTCTTACCGGCGCTTGCACATCACTTTCATGCGTTGGATTTAATGACGATGATCCGAATTTTATCTGTGGCTTGCAATCCTCACTTTACTTCGATGCTTTGGTTGGTGTAACTTATTACATTCGGGTGGCCGGGTTTGGAACACAGTCAGGCTTATATACGCTTGCCATTAATTCGTGTGATCCACAATCAGGTAATGACGCATGTTCCGGAGCGTATGCGATTGCATGTGGACAAACCTTGTCGGGCACCATCATCGGTATGAATGTCGATGAAATTCCAGATGGCTGTGGACTGGAATATTCGCCGGGAGTGTGGTTTCAATTTACAGGAACGGACGAATCAGTGACTTTGGATCTTTGTGGTTCCAATTTCGATACGCAGTTGAGTGTGTTCTCCGGAACATGTACTTCATTAATTTGTGAAGGCACAAACGACGACTCTCCTTTGTGCGGTGTAGCCTCTGAGGTTATTTTTCACGCCTTGAACGGCGTCAACTATTACGTGTACGTCTTTGGCCTGCCTCCTGACCTAGGAAACTTCGATCTCAGCATGACGTGTGCTCCATATGTTCCTGAACCACAGGATTGCGACGGCGCTGTTCCACTATGTAGCGATCAGCAATTCAATGGGAATTCTTCTGGAAACGGTGACGTAAATGATCTGGATTCCTCCAATCAAGGATGTCTGTTGTCAGGTGAAAACCAGAGCTCCTGGTATATAATTCAACCTGTAACCACGGGAACGATTGCATTCTCCATTAGTCCAACTCCAATTGTCGATTATGATTTCGCAGTTTGGGGGCCTTTTCCAACAGTGCAATGTCCCATTACTTCTCCACCACTCAGATGCTCGTTCAGTGCTGCCTGGGCTTCTACAGGTTTGGGAAATGGCGCAATAGATTTAACAGAATCAGCGGGAGGAGATGGTTGGGTAGCTCCCATTACTGTTGGAGCGGCACAATTAAATCAGTACTATTTAATTTGTCTCGATAATTTCTCTTCTACAACAACACCATTTATTTTTGATTTAGCGCTCACTGGTGTGACGCTTAATTGCTCATTACTTCTACCGATTGAACTGGGAACCTTGAATGGAAAATCGGAAGGTCAAGTAAACGTTATAGAATGGACGACACTTTCGGAATGGATGAATCAACAATTCATCATTGAAAGAAGTGATGACGGAGTCCATTTTGAAGACATCGGAATTGTGCAAGGTGCAGAATACAGTCAGGGACTTCTGAATTATTCGTTTATCGATGAATCACCTATTTCGCTATTGTATTTCTATAGACTCAGACAGGTTGATACCAATGGGCAATGGAGCCACACTCACATTATTTCTATCAAAAGAAATGACGTCTTTATGATTTCACCCAATCCGGCAAATGAATACATCAACATTTCGTCATTGGCAAATTCACTAAGCTCATACACGGTTTCATTTTATAATATTGAAGGTCGCAAAGTCCTCAGCACTAAACTTCAATCACAAAATTCCAACAGCAAGACGAGCATCAGGACAGTTGCAATGCCGGTGGGCTTGTATCTCGTCATGGTGGAATCGGTGGATGGCGGGCTTGTCTACAAAACGAAGATTCTCATTCAACATTAAGGGCACAAGCAAAAACCTATTGTAGCAAACTTAATCGATCTTGCTTGACGTCACCCGTGTCAGATGTGCATCTTGGTTGCACAAAATTATCGCATATCAAGAAGCTTATTCGGCGAAGAAAGGCGCATGGGTTTGCGCGACAACTTGTATATGCTTACAGGAGAGGTGGAAGTTGATGAGGCGATGAAATATTTGAGTCCGGCTGATGCTCAGATTAAAAATATTTTTCGCAGAAATGTTCTCGGTAAGCTGGCGAGATCGCCATTTGCAACGAATGTATATCGAAGGAGTGAGGGTTCAGACTTCAAATTAATTTCAACTAATTCAAAAATGTACCCTCAAAATAATAGAAAGCACGGGCTGTATTTTGATCCCAAGCAACTTCTGGAGGTTTTTGATAAATCTGGTAATAGTCTTGGCAAACAAACTGCTGCGCTGGGTTTCTACCATGAAGTTGTTCATCGTTTTCGCGATTTTAGGAGGCAGTTACGCGTCCTGATTAGAACGATGGTTCATTCTCAACAATGGACTGATTTTGAAGAAAAAAGAGTAATTCAATACTTTGAAAGTGAAATAGCAAGAATTCTTCCGAATGAGCCAATAAGGAATTCACACG
>JAYTMF010000621.1:0-1723 GCA_043728755.1 Flavobacteriales bacterium | reverse complement strand
GAAATATCTGGACATAAGAAAAGGAGAAGCATACAACGAAAGCAAAATGGTTGGCGTACAGAAAAAACTGAAGGAGATTCCATTTGTGCGACTGCGTCAATCGCCGGAAGTGCGGTTCACTCCCGGCAAAGCGGATCTCTTCGTTTTTCTCGAAAAAAAGAAAGCCAACTTCTTCAACGGAATATTGGGTATTCGTCCGGATGATGTCACCGGAAAAGTGAATTTTACAGGCGATGTGGAAATCAAACTAAACAATGCCTTTAACGGTGGAGAAGAATTTTATCTCAATTGGCGGAAGATGCAGGCGCTCACGCAAGATTTATCGAGCAAGCTCATGTTGCCGTATTTGTTCAACACGCCTATTGGTATCGATGGTCAACTGAAAATCTACAAGCGCGATTCAACATTCACGAGCATCAAAACAGCGGCAGGTATTCTATTCAATTTTGGTGGGCAAAACCGACTTCGGGCGTTTGTGGAGAAGAACACCACGAATCAGATTTCGACTTTCATCACAGCTCAGCCATTGGCGAATGTGAATTCCACTTTCTATGGATTGTCCATTCAGCTTGAAAAGTTGGACTATCGCTACAATCCGCGCAAAGGGTATTTATTGCAAGCGGAAGGCGCAACGGGAATCCGCAATATTGCCTCGAGCAATCTTTTCTCGGAAAACAATCCGCTACCTGCCGTAAAAAAGAATGTGCACCGGATTGACGTGCAAGCCGATTATTATATTCCAACCTGGAAGAAACAAAGCATTAGATTGCATGGCGCCGGTGCCGGACTATTTGCGCCATCCATCTTTGACAATGAGATGTTTCGTATTGGCGGATTGAGGACCTTGCGCGGCATCAATGAAGAAAGCATCAACACTACTTCTTATGCCATTGGAACATTGGAATATAGATTCCTGTTTGAAGAAAACTCAGCGTTGTATGTTTTTGTGGACCAGAGTTGGTATGAGAAAAAGAGCGCCACAACCTTTTTGACAGATACACCTATTGGATTTGGAGCAGGAGTAAACTTCGAAACCAAAGCCGGCATCTTTACTTTCAACTATGCATTGGGGCAGCAATATGACAATCCGATATTGGTGAGAAATGCGAAGGTGAGTTTTGGATTTAGGAATATTTTTTAGAGATAAATTTTTGAAAGAGCAATTCAAACCAAAAATGATTTGTTGAGACTGACAAAAATAGTTTTGGGTATCGTTTTCTTCGCATTGATGATTGGCTGCAACAAAAAAGAGAATTGTGATAACACTTGCTCCAATTCGTCATGGGAGTTGAACACTGAAAATTGCAGCTGCCGCTGTCCGGCAGGAAATTCGCCCGATGCCAAAAACTATTGCATCCAAGACCCTGTCAACTATATATCGATGAATGTCGTGCATGATGGAAGAGCTCCGGAAAATTATTCGACCAGCACAGGCATCGCATGACAGTTTATCATCCTGCAAGCAGTTCTGGATATGCTTCTTTTCGATGGCAACTTTGCACCCTGAAAAGGATTCGTTTCAAACTATATGCGACCGATCTTTCTACTATTCCAAGCAATTCAATGTTTCTGATCAGTCCAAACACGGCTCTTATACCAATGTGATTTCTAAAACATGCCAATATTTGAGAAATCATACAGTGGTAAATGCCGATGGATACAAGTGTTTAGTTCAATCTGGCGAAGCAAAGATTGGACTTTTACACTTGTCCAATCGGTATTA
>JAYTMF010000620.1:0-1765 GCA_043728755.1 Flavobacteriales bacterium | reverse complement strand
CAAATCTCACATTCCACCATCACGTCGGGAAGGAAATTCATCTCGATGGTTTTCACTCCAGCGCCTTTGCATGTTTCACATCTTCCACCGCTGACATTGAACGAGAATCTTCCGGGTTTGTAACCTCGAATTTTAGCTTCTGGTGAATTGGAATAGAGCGCGCGAATGTCTGTGAAAATACCCGTGTATGTACTCGGATTGCTGCGTGGCGTACGACCGATAGGGCTTTGATCGATTTCGATCACTTTGTCGAGGTATTCAAGTCCTTTGATTTTTTTATAGGCCAACGGTTTTTTTACCGCATCATAAAAATGATTGTTGAGAATAGGGTAGAGAGTGTGTTCAATCAATGAAGATTTTCCACTTCCACTTACACCTGTTATACACACGAATTTGGCAAGTGGAATATTCAGCGTAACGTTTTTCAGGTTGTGACCGGTGGCTCCTTCAAGTATAAGAGTCGTCTTATTTCCCTTGCGTCTTTCCTTCGGAACTTCAATGCGCACTTCGCCGCGCAGATATTGCGCAGTAAGACTTTCTCCAGTGAGTAATTTTTTGGGATCACCTTGCGTGATGATCTTTCCACCGTGAATACCGGCACCCGGACCGATGTCGATCAGGTGATCACTTTCCATCATCATGTCGCGGTCATGCTCAACAACTATCACGCTGTTGCCGCCGTCGCGCAATGCTTTCAATGAGTCTATGAGTTTGTGATTGTCGCGCTGATGCAAACCAATACTCGGCTCATCAAGGATGTAAAGGACACCAACGAGTTGTGATCCAATTTGTGTCGCCAGTCGAATGCGTTGTGCCTCACCGCCACTTAGTGTGCGCGCACTGCGATTCACGGTGAGATAATCCAACCCCACGTTCACCAGAAAATTCAACCTGTTGCGAATTTCCTTTAACGGCTCCGTGGCAATGGCAACTTGTCGCTGCGACATTTTGTATTCGATGCCCTCGAACCAATGAATGAGATCATTCAAACCCATCGATGTCAATTCGAAAATATTTTTCTTATTGATGCGGAAATACAATGCTTCTTTTTTCAGACGTGCACCGCCACATTCCGGACAGGGCATTTTATTCATGAAGCTCTCCGCCCATCGGCGCAAACCCGGAGATGTTTCCTCATCAATTTGTTTTTCGATCTGAGAAATGATCCCATCAAATTTCATTTGATAGGTATAATTCTGCGAAGTGGTGATCTCGTACAATTCCTCAGAACCGTAAAGCAGAACATTGATCACATCTGCATCGATGTCTTCGATGGGCGTATTCAAATCAAAATTATGATGCTTCAAAACCGCTTCCACCTGTGAAGTAGACCAGTTGCTTTTTGCTTCACCAAGTGGAACGATACCACCTTTCTTGATACTCTTCTTCGGATCGGGAATGATCTTGCTGAGATCGATTTCCGCAACTTCTCCCAATCCATTACAATGCGAACATGCGCCATAAGGAGAGTTGAAAGAGAACAAATTCGGTTCAGGTTCTGCATAGGAGATACCCGAAGTCGGACACATCAAGTGACGACTGAAATGCTTCAAAGGAGCCGGTTCTGTTTTCGCAGATTGTTGCTTCTTCGCTCCTTTCGCATCTGCTTCGTGCTTAAGGATCATCAAACTTCCCTTGCCGATTCGCAACGCGGTGTTGACTGTCTGCCTCAATCTTCCCAACTCTGCTGTTTCAGTTCCCATGGATGAAGCATCATCAACTATCTTAATTTGTTTCGAGGCCTTTATCTTGCCTTGAATCTTTG
>JAYTMF010000619.1:0-2270 GCA_043728755.1 Flavobacteriales bacterium | reverse complement strand
AAAGGGCCTTTATGTTATGGCGAGTTTGAAATGGCTACGGAAAAAGCACAGGGAAAACCCGAATCTTTTTCCACACTGGGCATTGGTTCATCCATAATGTATTATTACATTCGTCACTGAACAAGAAGAGCTGTGTGAATTGAGAGGTTCATGCACAGTTCTGTGAGAACGTGGCGGTGAAATTCCGCTGCGTGACTCGATTATAGAGCATACGACCGCTCATTGGTTTCACTCGGAAAATTAAACTAAAGAATATGCAGGTTACTGAATATGATATGAAGGAAACTGTTCTAGTGCAGGACATTATGAATCGCATTGAAAGGATTGATGCGGAATATGTGAATCTGGAATCAGACCTGATCTACAAGCAACAGCCATTTTTGATTTCTCTAATACTAGGTTACAGAGTTGATCTAGAGACGGAAGAATTGGAACTTGTAACAAAATGCATTTTTGTGATATGGGAATATTTTAAATCAAACGACACAGTTAAGCGAATTAAAATTGTTGATGAACAATTTGACAGAATCCATGAAAGAAATTTTCATCTCCTTCGATATTTTGAAAAAGAAAGCAAAAAGGGAAAATTGGAACTAGTCACACGCGATCTTGAGCACCTCAAGGCGAAAGCATTATATGCAAGTATGATGCACATGCTACAAATTCAAAATCCATTAGCGAACTCTCTTGCAAAAACGCGTTCCGTAGTGCTTGTTGGAATGAAATGTTTAATAGAATGCTTTGAAGAAATAATTCAAAATGGTGAGAAGGCCCTATAACAGCACCTACCCACAAGTGGCCGTTCAATGTTTGGTAAAGATTTGTTCGTTGAAGAATCTTCAATGAAATATTTGAATTGATCTGCTTCTATTCGCCACATGCCGGTAGCTGCAAATCGGTACATTGCTAAATGTCGAAGTTTGGTTACGAAGTGGATGATTTGGATTCCTTGAATAATTGATTCGGTTTAATGTCTAAAGGCCGTAAACGCAATGGCCTTCATAGACACAATAACCCAATAACCCAATAACTCAATAACCACATCACGCATTCACCATCGCCAGTATCCCCTCAAAAATCTCTCTGCCATCGGTATTCTCCAATTCGAAATCCGCGGCGCGCTCGGGGTGTGGCATCATGCCGAAAACATTTTTCTGTTTGTTGCTGATACCCGCAATATTGAGCATGGAACCGTTGGGGTTCGCCTCTTCGCTGGTTTCGCCTTCTAGGTTGCAATAGCGGAAAAGAATCTGATCGTTCTGAATGATTTCCTTTCTCTCAGCATCTGTGGCGAAAAAATTTCCTTCACCATGAGCGACCGGAATTTTATACACCTTGGTGAAGTCGAGATTTTTGGATGGCAGTGCAGATTTAGAAACGGGTTTCAGATGAACATTCTTGCAAATGAACTTTCGCGACTCATTGTGTAGCAGAGCACCGGGCAACAATTTCGCTTCACACAAAATTTGAAACCCGTTGCAAATGCCCATCACGTATCCACCTCGGTTGGCGTGTGCTATCACTTCATTCATGATCGGCGAAAAACGTGCAATGGCACCGCTGCGCAAATAATCGCCGTAGGAAAATCCTCCGGGGAGGAAAATGAAATCAGCACCCTGCAGATCGTGGTCTTTGTGCCAAAGCTTTACAACGTCCTGGTGTAAAATATCACTCAGTGCATACACGAGATCTTCGTCACAATTGCTTCCCGGAAAAACTACAACGCCGAATTTCATATTGATAATGATTTTGTGCAAAGGTAAAAAGTGATGCGCCAGTGATGTTCATGTTTTCTGCTAATGTTCCAAACTCTTTTCCCACTTGCTCACAGCCACCGTGGCCACAGCGTTTCCAACAACATTCGTTGCGCTTCTGCCCATGTCGAGCAGGTGATCGATGCCTAGCAACAACAACAATCCCGATTCGGGAATACCGAATGATGCGAGTGTGGCGGCGATGACAACCAACGATGCACGCGGAACGCCGGCTATTCCCTTGCTCGTGATCATGAGCACAAGGAGCATCGAAATCTGCTGATCAAAAGGCATGTCGATGCCATAGCTCTGCGCAATAAACAAACTTGCGAAAGTCATATACATCATCGAACCGTCGAGGTTGAATGAGTAACCGAGCGGAAGTACAAAACTCACGATTCTGTTTTTACATCCGAAGCGTTCGAGTTCTTCCAATGTCTTTGGGAAAGCCGCCTCACTACTGGCAGTGGAGAATGCGAGAAGCAATGGTTCCTTCATTCTTCTGATCAAGGTCCA
>JAYTMF010000618.1:0-1739 GCA_043728755.1 Flavobacteriales bacterium | reverse complement strand
GAGATATATCCGGAATGCTGAATCGGGTTTTCTATTTTGAAAAGAATGGAGTATCGCCAATCCATTGGTTGTTGCCGCATAAATAACTCCGTCTTTGATCTGAAGTCGTTTTACATCCTCAGAAGGAAGTCCGTCTTTGGTATCTATGATTGAATTGAAGGACCACTTTGTCCCCTTTTTTTCAAGAATGGTAATTCCTTGATTCGTGGAAACGTATAATTGATTTTCGTATGGGTAAATATCATGACATACGATTGATCCTTTTTTGCCTGAAATATCGATGATGTCAATGACTGCATCGTCTTTTATCACGAAGATGCCCGAGGATTCTGTCGCGCCTATAAAAGTGGAATCCGACAACTCGATAATTTTTATGATCCGTTCTGCGCATATTGGTTTTGTAGTAGTGAAGTTAATGTTGTTGAGATCTGAACGAAAAAGTCCTGCCATAGTGCTGTGCCATAGACGACCCTCTTTATCAATGTGAACGGTAAACCTTCGAATGTTTGCAGGCTCTGTTTGCCTTGTTATCTGAAAAGGACAAGTGTTGGTCACTTCGAAAACTCCGCCGGAGGAGGATGCATAAAAGTACTTTCCTTCCCTGTCGGAACTTAAATTTTTTACCGAACCTAGACCAGGATTTTTTGGCTTCAACCGAGGAACCAGATGTCCTTCTTTTGCGATCTGATCAATTCCGGAGTCGGATCCGAATAGGATACTTTGGTCGGCACTTTGTATGATGTCTGTGACCCTTGTCGCAGCCATGGATCGATCTGTATATGGAATATTATTTACGTCGCCGTTCTTGATTTGTGAAATGTAACCATTCTCTGTGCCCAGCCATATTTCTTGCGGAGTGATTACAAGTAGCGAAGTAATCGTTGAGCTTGGCAAGCCCGAAGCGATATCCCAGATTTGATTTTGTAAGGATGATTCGCTTATTCGAAACAATCCTTTGTCTTTGGTGCAGAACCAAATGTTCGATTGGCGGTCTTTAAAAATATTATTCGCTATGTCTCCTCTAAAGATCAATTTTGGCTGAGAGAAATCACCTTTGCGTATGAATATATTTCTATCGGCATAAGAAATAAAAGCATAATTTTCGAACGAGGCCATGGTCATCGGGAAATCACCCTCCAGATCATATTCGTTTATTACGCTTTTTCCCGAAAGTGTGACAATTGAATTGCTTAGCGTGATGGTATTCGCCTTGCTTTGTGATTCGTAGTTGAAAATGTATTTTGAAATGTATGGCATTGTAGCAACCCGTGTCACATTGACCTCGTCGTAATTGTATTTGTAAATGGCATTCGAATGATAGATGTACAAGGTTGAGTCTTCGCTGCTGTGCAAAGGATAGGCGATTGTATGTGAAGTTTGTTTATCGGGAAATAATTTTTGATTGGCAACAATAGAAATCATCGATACCTGATCACCTGATTTTTTAACCAGAGTGCCATCGATCGTAGTGAACCATAAATTTCCGAAGTAGTCTTCGAACATGGCATGAAATGCGTTGCTCACAAAACACTTGGCAAGAGATGGATCCTTTGTTTCGTTTATGATTTGGTCATCTGCGTAATAAGAAAGTTTCCCATTGTATGTAAGAAACCATATTCGACCTTTACTGTCTTCGAAAATGTTGAAGACCTCGTTGTCTGCTAGTCCATGTGCAGTATTGAAATTATCAAAACGAATTCCGTCGAATCTGTAAACACCATTGGTTGTACCGAACCACA
>JAYTMF010000617.1:0-1747 GCA_043728755.1 Flavobacteriales bacterium | reverse complement strand
AAGATATCCTCGGTAACTATGACACGTATCGCCGCATCGAAGAACAAGATGCTGCGAGGAAAGCAGCATTGAAACGTGAAGTGATCGTTCAGAAATCTTTGCCGGCAACAAAAGCGGATGTACCCAAAGTGAAGATGTCATTTAAAGAAAAGCATGAATTCGACCAAATCGAAAAGGATATTCCTTTTCTGGAAAAAGAAAAGAAGGAACTTGAAGAAAAGTTGAATGCAGGATCAAGCGATCACGACGAACTTCTTGCCATTACAAAGCGCCTCGGTGAAGTGGTGAAGGAGCTGGATGAAAAGGGTCTTCGCTGGCTTGAGCTCAGTGAGCTGACTGCTTGATTCTTTGCATTGCAGAACTTAAATTTTGGTCAAGCTTCCTGAAGAGAAGTTTTTTCTTTTTCATTGCTGATCAACCACAATCCAATGAAGGTGATGAGTCCATTGATCGCTAGCATCTCAATTCCGAATTTGTAATTTCCCATCCACATCGTACTTGTCTTGTTGATCACAAATACAATGGCCGGAGCGATAAGACAAACCAGTGGTGCGCGTCTATCAGCAATGCTTCTTTTGGTGATCACGCCGAAGGCGAATAAGCCGAGCAATGGTCCGTAGGTATATCCCGCAATGTCAAGCAGTAAAGTAATGATCTCTTTGTTGTTCATGATTTTGAACATGAGTACCATCAATAAAAAGACAAAGGCGAATGCAATGTGAACTTTTTTTCTCGTGCCGGATTTCTGTTCTTCATTTTTGATCTTGTCTTTTTCCATTCCAAGAATATCAATGCAGAAAGATGCTGTCAATGCGGTGATGGCGCCATCAGCAGAAGGGAAGAGCGCACTGATCAGTCCAATAATAAATATCAACCCGATGATACCAGGAAGGAATTGCATCGCAACGGTTGGGAAGAGATCATCGCCTTTGACATCCAGTCCTTTTGCGGTGGCATAAAGACTGAGCATTCCTCCAAGGAAAAGAAAAATAAAATTGACGATCACCATGATGAAACTAAACGTCATCATGTTTTTTTGTGAGTCGCGAAGTGTTTTCACGCTGATGTTCTTTTGCATCATTTCCTGGTCAAGTCCGGTCATGGAAATGGTGATGAATGCACCACCAATGATATGCTTGAGGAAGAATTTATTGTCGGATACATCGGTATTGAATATGGTCATATAGCCTCCGTCATTCATTGATTTCAACGCAGTAGAGAAGCCCATTCCCAGATCATCTACAATATAAAAAACGCAAACCACCAAAGCAAGGAGCATGAAGAAAGTTTGCAGTGTGTCGGTCCAGACAATCGTCTTCACTCCGCCTTTGAAAGTGTAGAGTAAGATCATGAGTAAAATGATCGCTGCCGTTGCCCAGAACGGGACATTTAAAGCATCAAGCACAAAAATCTGAAGGACGTTGATAACAAGATATAGTCGTAAAGTGGCGCCCAATGTGCGCGATACGATGAACAAAAGTGCACCGGTTTTATAGGAGAAAACACCAAAGCGAAGTTGTAGATACGTATATATCGAAGTAAGATTGAATTTGTAATAGAGTGGAAGCAACACAAATGCAACGACGAAGTAGCCTATGAAATATCCGATCACGACCTGGAAGTAATAAAAGTGCGATGTGCCAACGGTTCCGGGAATGGAAATAAATGTTACCCCGGAAAGCGACGTTCCCACCATACCGAATGCAACGAGCATCCAGGGTGCGGATTTATTGGCTTGAAAAAAAGA
>JAYTMF010000616.1:0-6736 GCA_043728755.1 Flavobacteriales bacterium | reverse complement strand
GCAACCGCTTGCTGTAAGTCCGTTTGCATAAGTCACCAGGGTTTCAGCAGGTGTATAAGATTGCGAAACAGTATTGGCTCCATTTGCCCAAGTATATTGCTGTCCGGTGGAAGAAGAAATGACCGTCGTTTCGCCGGCACAAATATCAAAGTCTCCAATAAATCCAAGATTCTCGGCAGGAACTACAGTAAGTACAACCGAAGCAGAGCCTGTACAATTCTGATCAGAGTACGAGTAAGTGATGGTGTACTGTCCCGGTCCAACAACAGAGGGGTCAAAAAATTCATCCGTTACTCCGGGTCCTGAAAATATTCCTCCGGCGGGTGCGCCTGCCGGAAAGGTGTACATCGGGCTATTGGCGCATATCGTATCGTTTCCCATCAGATCAAAAGTGACCACACAGCCACCCAACATCATCTCCTGTGAATAGATGCTACCCCAGCCAATAATCATTAGCGTGGCAACAAGTAGTTTTAATCTCATGCGTTTGTATTCGAAATTGTTTTCAGTGCAAAATAACACCACCAAGTACTAAATTCAGAACTTAAAGAAGCTTGAATTGCATTCATAGTTTTCAACATTGTTAGCAGCAAAGCCGTTGAGCTTGCTCTGCCATCACGAAATAATACCGATTGGACAAGTGTAATAGTCCAATCTTTGCTTCGCCAGCTTGAACTAAACACTTGTATCCATCGGTATGTACCACTGTGTGATTTCTCAAACATTGGCCTGTTTTAGAAATCACATTGGTATAATATGATGTAACTATCTTCGCGGCGGTGAATCAATTCCGCAAAATAGCATTTCAAACTCTCGGCTGTAAGCTGAATTTCTCAGAGACCTCAGCCATTGCGAAAGATTTCGAAGAGCGAGGATATGCCCGGGTTGATATGGAAGACTCGCCGGATGTGTTGGTGATCAACACGTGCAGTGTCACCGATCACGCAGATAAAAAGTGCCGCAATATTGTCAGCAGAGCAACGCGCAACAACCCTGGAGTTTTCGTGGCAGTGGTGGGATGCTATGCTCAACTTAAACCACAGGAAATCGCAGCCATTCCCGGAGTCAATCTCGTTCTCGGTGCAGGCGAAAAATTCAACCTTGCCGATCATGTTGAAAACACAGTTAAACACGAAATTCCATCTATTCATATCAGTGAGATCAAGGATGTCAAAACATTTATCCCCTCTTTTTCATCCGGTGATCGCACGCGCACTTTTTTGAAAGTACAAGACGGCTGCAATTACTTCTGTGCGTTTTGCACCATCCCATTAGCACGTGGAAGAAGCCGAAGCGCTACAATAGAGCAAACACTTAAGGAAGCGAAAAAAGCCATTGCATACGGCGCCCGTGAGATCGTGCTCACCGGTGTCAACATCGGCGACTTTGGAACTTCAAGCGGCGAAGATTTACTTCAACTCATCACTCAACTTGACTTGCTTGAGGGTGATGTACGATACAGAATTTCTTCCATTGAGCCGAATTTGCTCACAGATGAAATCATCTCGTTCGTGTCTTCATCGAAAAAATTCATGCCGCACTTTCACATTCCATTGCAAAGTGGAAGTGATGATATACTGAAGGCAATGAGAAGAAGGTATCGAACGGATCTGTATCGACTGCGTGTCGAAAAAATTCTTACTCTTATGCCCCATGCTTGCATAGGCGTTGATGTCATCACCGGATTTCCTTCCGAGTCAGAAGATAGATTTACAGAAACAAGAAACTTCCTCTTGGATCTTCCGGTGTCCTACTTACATGTCTTCACTTACAGCGAAAGAGACAACACCACTGCCCTGCGCAACCCTGAAGTTGTTCCGATGGAAGTGCGAAACCTTCGAACAAAACAGTTGCGTCTCCTTTCTGAAAAAAAGAAGCGTGCTTTCTATGAAGCTCATTTAAGCGAAAGCAGATCAGTTCTGTGGGAAGCACAGGAAGATGAAGGAAGTATGTTTGGCTTTACCGATAACTACATCAAAGTGCAGACAGCCTTTGATTCTTCCCTCGTCAATCAAATCAGTGCTGTGACACTAACCAAGATCAACGGAGACACAATTGCAATTGGTGAAATAATACCGCTGTATGATTTCTCAAACATTGGCATGTTTTAGAAATCACATTGGAATAACTGCTATCAAGACAACGCAAATGTCACCTGAAGCATTTTATTCCACACATTTTTCGAATAGCTGAAAATCTTCACCTTGTCGCGAGATAGTCCAAATCCAATGTCGAAGGAATATTTGCCCAACCAGAATTCAACTCCGGTAGCTGCGAAACCGCCAAAACCCAATCCCGCCTGAGCTTGCACTGCAACAGCTGTCTGCCCAGCAAAGGGTGCACTTGTAATGAGGTCGAAACTTCTCTCCGCTACATTCACTTGATTGTTGGACCATTTTGTGGCGAGCATACTTCCCCCAAACTGTAGATAGAAATTCGAAAAGTCACCCATCATCCAACCCTGGCGAAATCCAAGATTCAAATTCATGCGCTGTTCACTTCCGGTAATGCTGAACAATCTGATATCGCCCTGTGCATTCAAAGGCTGGGGTGTACCTAGGAAACGCATAGTGAATTGACCTGTGGCATTCAACTTCAGAGCATTCACATTCATGACAACTGCCGCATATCGGTTGAAATTGTATTTCAACTGAAGACCCACATACATAGCAGGATTGTATCGCATATTGGTCGGATACGTGTCATTCGGAAATACGTAGTCCGTAGCATTATAAAAATTGGTGATATAACTGCCATCCTGAATGAACACTGAACGATCCAAACGATCAACGATAGTATAACATCTCATCTGCGCTGCTTCATTTATATACCCATTGATTGGACAAGTGCCATTATAAAAATTTGCAGTCTCGGCACTTGCGAAATATCCGCCGAGGTTCAATCCAAAACTAAAACCTCTTAAAGTGTCCTCCGCTGGATCATCTTCATCGTATTCGTATATATGGAAAGCTTCGCCTTTGTGAACCAATGAATGAAACCATTGAGCGTCAGCTTCTGTCACATGCACGATGAAAAAGATGACAACAAGTAGCCTCAGCGAAAAGAAATCGTACTTCATAGCATTGTTCTTTTATTCATTATAAATTTTAGTGTAGCACCCTAGCTCAACAATTTTGCTATGGATTTGATTCTTTCCGTGGATGAATTTCCCAAGCGCGTTGCAACATTTTGTATCGTCATAAAAACCGGCGGCGAAATAGATGCTTTATTCGTTATGCATTGTTGCTTCAATTCATTCAACGATGACTCAACATCCGCAGAAAGCAAAGCCAATTCTTCAGTTGCCTTTCGGTTCGTTGTATCCATGGAATTCAATTTGTTCACCATTGACTGCGCTGTTTTCTTGAATTGTGTGGTTTCGTTTTGAAGGTCAACCACTTTTTGTGCAAGCAATTCCGCTTCCGATGTATCTGGTTGCTTTTTCAAAAGAGATTGAACACGCTTCCGGAGTTTCCACCTTGTCATGAAAAGAACAATGAGCAAGATGAGAATCACTACACCACTCGCTGCGAGACCTTCCATGTAAAGCATATTTTCGCTTTCAAGCTTCTCCTTTTGAGCCTGCATTGCGCCTTCCAATGACATCACTTTTGAATTCAAAGAATCACTCAACATGACCCCACTTATTTCAGAAGATGACAATTTCGCTTCAGAAGCCAACAGCAATTTCTTCATGGAGATGATCGCCGAAGCATTGTCACCGGCATGATCAAATTCCTCGGCGGCGTAAGTATGCGATCTGATGGCAAATTCATTCTCTATCGGCAATTCTCCAATGGCAGTTTGAAATTTACGCAAAGAACCCATCGACAATTCTGCTTTTTGAATCTCTGAAAAATAAAAGTGCTTTTCCAATTCAACAAAAGGCAAGTAAAAATGCCCGTTGGCAGAATCCGCCGATAAACTATCCAACATTTTCAAATTTTGATTTGCACTCTTCGTGTTCAAAGAATCTGCAATGATGTACACTGCGTTCAATTCGGTTTCCATATCATGAAAACCTGATATCGCCAGTCTGCGGAATTCATCGCGCTTCGAGGCATCATTCTGTGATGAAGCCAATATACATGAATACAATATCATTAATGTGCTGAACAACCTTTTCATTTCTTCGTCTTGATTAATTTTTTTATGAATTCCAACTGCGTATCAATTTCATTTGCTAGATCCGGCGCAATAAATTCAACGCGATAATCAGGTTCTATGGCCTGCTTTTCATAGTGAAACGTATTGTCATAATTGTATCTAATGGTGGCAATCGAGACTTTCAATTTCGTGTTGGGCAAAGTATAATGCGCCGGATTTCCCCATGTGCCGGTTGTGGGTCCAAGACATTGTTCACCTACCACAATTCCTCTGTTGCGCGTTTTAAAGGCATTGGTAAAGTCTACACTTGCCGACGCTGATAAACCGTTGATCAACAAATAACAATTGCCTTTATACACTCTAGAACTTTTTTGCAGCTTAGCGTCCTTAAAATAGACCGTGTCCTGCCCACCCAATGGCAATGAAGAAAAATACCTATAACTCTGAACATCCTCATTGTTCTTGTAAAATATTCCTACGATAAATTGCACAAATCCCTTGTGAAATACTCTGTTCCGTTTTAAAGCAAGCTCGCTGTTTTTACCGATGACGTTGCTCGGGGTGTTGTAACCTTTTTCATCAATAAAAGAATAGAGGTATTCTACCCATGAGCTGCTGCCACCACCGTTGCCTCTGATGTCAATCACAAGATTCTCTATACCAGCATTGTTCACTTGCCGTATATATCTTTTGATTTTGCGCGCATATACATTTCCTTTATGTGGAGCAAAAGTTCCAATCTTTATCGTTGCAAGAGAATACTCGGACTCCAGTTTCAACTTGGGTATCCATGACGGTTCCTTCCTTTCCTTTTCCTTGCACAACTTATCAAACTCTTTTCGCTGATAGCCCGGCACGATGCTCTCGGATATAATGCCCGAACCAAATGCCGCATATTGAAACACGTTGTGATCAGTATAGGGACTGCGCAAACCGGATATCACAGGTATAAGTGCCGTGGCAATTGATTTTCTGGCATCTTCTGAACTACCTTCCACACATGCGTATTCCAGTGCATGTGTATAGATGTCTGAGGCACTCACACCATTGATCGACAACAATCTTGAACCTTTGGGTATGCCGGCTGTCCAATGCCCTGAGACCAAAATATCGAATTCGTTGTCCGCACAATTGCGATTGATACTCTTCAGACTTAAAGGCACATATCTTCCCGAGTCCGCCAATTGCATGTTCTGCAACTGTCCATAATCGACCGTGGTGTGCGAATCACGCATTGTGTTGAGACATCGGGCAATAGTCGCGGTGAAATCCCGCACCGATGTCAATGTATCAACGCCACTTTTCTCTTGTAAAAAAATCGCATCAAACAATTCTATTCCGCAAAACGCAGAAGGATCGGGATGACTCATGATGATTACTTCGCGAAGTGAATCCAGATCATTCAACAATAGCGTACGTTCAAACAGACTGTCTGCACTGACTTGCGCAAAACCGGCCAAATCATTGAACGAAAAAATAAGGGCTAAAAAAATTCTGATCAACATTCTTCTCCTCAATCCTGATTGTGTTTCTTCACCATGGTGAGTATCGTTGCCAGTGCAACTGTTTCACCGGTTTCATCATAGACATCCACAAGAAATTTGACAATGCCTTTAGCGATGTCATCCGGAGTTTTTTTCTCCTGGCTGATTTTTTCTTTTACAGTAAATCTTACACCAATGGTCATTCCCGGATAAACAGGCTTAGTAAAACGTGCATCTTCCAATCCGTAATTGAGCAAAACTGGACCTTTCTTCGGATCGACAAACAAGCCTGCTGCTTTTGACAATACGAAATATCCGTGTGCTACTCTTTTTTCGAAGATGGTACCCTCCAGAGAAGTGGCATCCATGTGAGCATAAAAATTGTCGCCGCTCACATTAGCGAAATTCACAATATCAGCGTCAGTCACGGTATGCTTATGCGTGAATACCGTATCGCCTACCTGCAATTCTTCAAAATGTTGTCTGAACAAATGCGGATCAGCCTCTACTTGTTTTCCGCCATATTGGTAAACATTTGTGATGGCGCTGATCGTAGTTGGCGAACCTTGTATCGCTGTGCGTTGCAAATAGTGCAGCACTCCGCGCACTCCGCCCATTTCTTCCCCACCACCTGCTCTTCCAGGACCACCGTGAACCAGCATTGGCATAGGTGAACCATGTCCCGTGCTTTCCACAGCACTTTCACGATTCAATACCAGTATGCGCCCATGATGTGATGCTGCGCCTAATACAAAATCGCGCGCTATGCGATCATCTGCAGTGGCAATGCTGCATACCAATGAACCCTTACCAAGCCTTGTTAGAGCTATTGCATCATCGAGATGGTCGTATGGCATCAAGGTGGTGATCGGACCGAATGCTTCCACTTCATGTGAAGCAAGATTGGTGAATGGTTTACTGTTCAATAAAAGAACCGGGGAAAGAAATGCACCTTTGCTGTATTCCGCATCAATCAGATCTACTTTCGAAGGATCACCAAAAACAATTTCCGATTGTGCCTTCAACAACTCGAGTTTTTCGAGCACTTCTATGCGTTGAGACATGCCGGCAAGTGAACCCATGCGTACCGTTTCGTTACGTGGATTGCCAATGACCACCTTTGCGAATGCCTTGCCAAGTGCAAT
>JAYTMF010000615.1:0-1142 GCA_043728755.1 Flavobacteriales bacterium | reverse complement strand
CAGCCTTTTGAGTAAATTCTTCCTCACCGACCTTAACAGGATTGTCTGAATTGATTTCATCTGATGAGGCAAATTTAGGCTTCAATGCAACTTTGGGTGAAGTTTCACTCTTTGGTAGAGGAGGTGGCTTCAGAAAAACTGGCTGAGGATCATTTTTGTTCAGATGATGAATTCGGTAGACTTGGTTTTTCTTCTCATAGATGCTCTTGATATATTGTTTACGTTCAGGCCAAACAAGCATTTCTGAAACTTCTTCGAATACATCTGAGTCTGTGTGTTGGTATTCTGCAAGTCGATCAAATAACATAAACCATTCTTCACGCAATTCGGATAGATAATCTGTCTTGGATTTAGGCAGCGCTGATAGCATTGAAACAGGCATCATGCAGACGACTTCCTTGTTCAGAACCATTTGATTTCCGACTTTGACAATAGTTTTGTCTGTCAGTGTTGGCAAAAGTGATTCAGCAAACATGTCCTTGAATAAAAACTCCACTTGAGATTGATCAGTGGGAAGAAGATCACACAACATGATTCCAATCGTTGCAACTGTTGCAATTCCACAATTGTAATCGTCTTTCTGTTTGGGAAAAAAATGTTTTCGTCCATGACTAGCAACGCAGGAAAACTCTCAGTTCCATGCATATTATCCACAAGTTCGGATCCAAATGGTTCTATCCATCTCATAGTTGCATTGGCATCATCCATTTTATGATGTCCTTCATATGATGCACAAAGATTCAAGGACCACTTGATTCCTTGAGCAATCGATACAGTAGTTTTTCCGTTTTGTTGGTTTGGATCATAGCGGTAAAAACATGCACGAGGTGACGTATTCTTTGCTTGTGTTGGTGAACTTGAGGTCCCTTCAATAATTTTTTCTTCAAGGACTTGTGATGCATTTATGACAAATGTAACCGTCCAATGAATGCTTGCTTTGCAAAACGGAAATACAATTATCTTGCGTTGCAGGATTCCAAGATTTTTTCTTATGACTGTCTTGATGAGATATTCTTCGTGATCTGCATAGGCGGTCTTGGCAAGATCAAATTCCGCTTGAAGTCCAAAATCTTCGAACGAACTCTTGTTCAACTTTTGTTTTTCCAGCACTTGTTTGTATTTTACAAAAGCTGCAAATGCAA
>JAYTMF010000614.1:0-1986 GCA_043728755.1 Flavobacteriales bacterium | reverse complement strand
TTCGAAGCAGTGCAATGGATATCTCTGCGCGCGGCACGCACACATTCGACAATGGTATCGACTATGCAATCGGTTTCAATCTTCGGGATGTGCTGGTGAAGAAGGAGAGAGAGTGGAAGGAAGCAGATGACGGACTTGGCAAGCGACTTTATCTTTCTATGAAAGGAACAACAGATAAACCTGTTTTTGGAATGGATAAGGAGTTGGCAAAATCTGTGAGACAGGATGAGATGCAGGAGGAGAAACAAAATGTAAAAGCGTTGTTGAAGCAGGAATTGGGACTATTTAAAAAGAGCAGCAGTGTAGGAACTTATAAGGAAGAGAAGCCGCCGCAAGGAGCCGTTACCACCATGCAGTGGGACGACGATGGAGATCCACAAATCATCATGGCTTCTGAAAAGTCACAACCGGCAGATAAGGAAGCACCGGTTGAAAATGCTATACCGGAACCAAAAAAGAAAGTTCCAAAGTGGCTCAAGGAGAAGCAGTGATCGCGTCATGTTATACCAATGTGATTAATAAAACAGGCCAATGTTTGAGAAATCACTCAGAGGTAAATGCCGAAGGCTACGAGTGTTTAGTTCTATCTGGCGAAACAAAGATTGGACTATTACACTTGTCCAATCGGTATAATTTTCTCAGGCTATGTTTTTCTTGTTCCTGATTCCTGCGATTGGCTCAAAACAAAATCTCCAAAGGGTATTACGTTTGCGACTATGACATCATTGCCCGAGGCATTCACTGCGCGCATCAAAAAGCAATTTCCCGAATATGCAGAATCGTTGATGATCGCATTGGGCAGTCCTCCAGTAACCAGTTTGCATGTGAATCCTTCGAAGCCAATTCGACCATGGCAAGATGCAAAGGGCGTGGATTGGTTAAGCAATGGAATCATCCTCAGCGAACGTCCATCGTTCACACTTGATCCTCTCTTTCACGCTGGTTGTTATTATCCGCAGGAGAGTTCGTCTATGATTCTGGATCATATACTTAAAGAAATTTATGGCGATCATCGCGTTTTAATGTGTCTTGATTTATGTGCAGCACCGGGCGGTAAATCGCTGATCATATCTGAATTTCTAGGTAATGAAGGCAGATTGATCTCCAACGAGATCAATCGGACGCGCAATGCTATTCTCAGAGAGAATCTCATCAAATGGAGTGCGAAGAATGTTATCGTTACTTCCAGCGAGTCTTCTTCTTTTACTGCTTTGTCGGAGTATTTCGATGCCATCGTTGTGGATGCTCCATGCAGTGGTGAGGGAATGTTTCGGAAGGATATCGATGCCAGGGCAGAATGGTCGGAGGACAATGTCAAAATGTGCAGCATCAGACAAATCAAAATACTGGAAGAGATCATTCCAAGTTTGAAGAAGGATGGCTATCTCATTTATTCAACATGCACTTTCGCAGAGGAGGAGAATGAACGCAATTGCAAACTTCTTTTGGCTACTGGAGAATTGAAATCTGTAAGGATCAATGTACCCAAGAGCTGGAACATTGACGAGATTGAATCGGATGGATTGCATGCATTGCGATTTTTTCCCGGTCGAATTCCCGGTGAGGGATTTTTCATTTCTGTATTTAGAAAGTTGACAGGAGGAAAGCAAGGCCGAAGAGGTGGCAAAAGGATTTTTGATGATGTACCGGCAAAGGATGCGAAACTCATTTCAAATTTTGTAGGTCATAAAGGTCAATTGATACAGAATAGAGACGCGGATATTTTTGCGTCAGCTTTTACTTCCGCGGAACTCAATACACTCACAGAAGATTTATTCATCACCATGCCCGGTGTCGAACTGGGCAGAATGATTCGAAGCGATTTTATTCCTGCACACGCACTTGCCACTTCAAATTGGACGAGTGGATATTTTGCTTCACTCGAATTGAGTTTAGAAGACGCGTTGAATTACCTGCGCGGCGATCAAATCGATGTTGAATCAACACTGGGATGGAATTTATTGAAATACCAGGGTCATTCACTCG
>JAYTMF010000613.1:0-5479 GCA_043728755.1 Flavobacteriales bacterium | reverse complement strand
GATCATTTTTTGATTCTTCTTTTAAACCAAATGGATAACTTTGTCTAAAACTAAATTCACATGAAAAAGCTTTACCTAGCCATTATTGGATGTATGTCGTTCAGTTTGGTGATATCTCAATCATTTAATTTTTATGCTTCGGAATATTATTTATCGCCGGATGAGGGCACAGATCCAGGCACATACCTGATTGCCTCCGGTATGGACTTATCAAGCTTCAACTATTCTTCCGCCGATCCAAGTCACGCGATATTTACAACAGGACTTTAT
This sequence comes from Flavobacteriales bacterium, assembly GCA_043728755.1. Lineage (GTDB taxonomy): Bacteria > Bacteroidota > Bacteroidia > Flavobacteriales_D > Sanyastnellaceae > JAIBBG01. Next base: position 5,209 of record JAYTMF010000613.1, on the reverse strand, counting down.
TTTCCGATTGTTGATTGTGCCAATAACAATCTATGGATACGTATTCAGCACATCGCCGCTGATCCTAATGGAACGGAGAATGGATTCAATATCTCGCAGACATTGAATTCTCCCTTTTTACCTTTGGGTTCAACGGATAGGATCGGAGGATGGGCAGGATTTCTCTATGATATTCAAATCTTCGCCGACCAATCCATCAATGGCACAAGGGCATACACTTTGAATGGGTTGTTCCCAACCAGCATAACTGTGGAAAGTCTGGAAACACTTTACAATGATGGTGGCACGCTGTATGAATGGCTAGCTTTTGAAATTCTCAATCAAGAAACAAGCGGATGGACTTTGAACTCTACGGATTTTACGGGTATCAATCCATACAGCAATCCCGGTTTTAGCTCGACGTTGAATTATTCAACAACCGCCACTAGCACCGAACCACCATCAGGATTTTTCACTTCATTCCCAACAGGTAGTCCGAATGTTTATGCTATCGATCTCAATTTATCTGCCTCTTATCATTCTGAATTCCGAATGAGTGCCGCTCAGGTCTCTCATTTTCATTATGGTTATGAATTTAACACCGGAGGATATCAGGGGATGAGTCTGGCGTTCGGTGGAGGTCCTGTGATCAACGCTAGTCTTGACAATGTTTCCTGCGCAGGTTATCTTGATGGATTGATATCCCTCGATGTTGTGGGAAACGGACCTTTCACGTATGAATGGAGCAATGAACAGGAAGAGGCGATGATCATTTACCTGCAAGGGGGCGACTATACTGTAGACGTCACTGATGCTTTTGGATGTGCTACAACCGTAACATATACTATTACGGAACCGGATCCGATTGATATCTCCTTTTCGATTGTTGCCGAGGAAGGCAACACTTACCTATATGCCACAATCACTGGTGGTACAGGAGAGTATACGTTTTCTTGGAACACCGGTTCAACAAACTATTTTGCTTTGGTGACGACTCCAGGTACATACTCGGTGAACGTAACGGATGAGAATTTTTGTTTCGCTCAAGCGGAGTTTCTGGTCAGCAATGTCAATGAGAATAGCGGGAATAAATCAACACTGTATCCTAACCCGGCTTCGGATTTGGTGACTTTGACATCTGTCGATCGCGATATAGATTTCCAATTGGTCAATGCACAAGGTCAGATAGTTTTGATCCAATCTTTGAGAGGAAAGCAATTGTATCAACTGGATATTTCAAGCCTTCCCTCCGGAATGTATTTTTATCGTCAGTCGATTGAAGGACATATTGCAGAAAAAGGAACTCTCATCATTCAGTAATCGTTCCGGTCATTTTTTTCTGAAGGAATTGCAGACATCATTGGTTGATAATTCAGTGAGATGAGTTCAATTGTGGTTGAACGCAGGAATAATTTTACGACTGTAATCAACGATAAAAAATGAAAGTTCATCTCATCGCCATCGGCGGCAGTGCCATGCACAACATGGCAATTGCACTGCATCAGAAAGGAATCCACATCACAGGTAGTGATGACGAAATATTCGAGCCGAGTAAATCAAGGTTGAAAAAACTTGGATTGCTTCCTGATGCCGAAGGATGGTTTCCGGAAAAAATTCACGAACAACTCGACGCAGTGATCGTAGGTATGCATGCCCGAAAAGACAATACCGAGTTGTTACGTGCTACTGAATTGGGATTGAAAATTTTCTCCTATCCCGAATACGTTTATGAGCAGTCAAAAAATAAATTGCGCATAGTCATTGGTGGCAGTCATGGCAAAACAACTACTACGGCGATGATCCTTCACGTGATGAAACAATGCGGTGTCGAATGTGATTATCTCGTAGGTGCTCAATTGGATGGTTTTGATTGCATGGTCCGCTTTTCTGATACTGCGAAAATTGCCGTGATCGAAGGTGATGAGTATCTTTCTTCACCAATAGATCTGAGACCGAAGTTCCACTTATACCATCCGCACATTGCACTCCTCAGCGGTATTGCATGGGATCACATCAATGTATTTCCTACGTTTGAAAATTATGTAAATCAGTTTTCTGTTTTTCTGGATAAAATTGAAAAAGGCGGTTCACTGATTTATTGTGAAGCCGATACGGAAGTCAACAAACTTGCTATGAACCATCCCGGATCTTTCAAGAAAATTTCATACAACACACATCCTCACATTGTGGAAGACGGTAAGACTTTTCTACTCGTTGGTGATAAAAAAATACCGCTCCGGGTTTTTGGCAATCACAACCTGCAAAATCTAAATGGAGCATTGATTGTTTGTCGTGAAGCAGGCATCAGTGATTTGGATTTTTATAAGGCGATCCAAAATTTCACCGGAGCTGCGCGTAGACTCGAGCTTGTGAAGGAAACTTCTTCTTCCGTGATGTACAAAGACTTCGCACATTCCCCTTCAAAACTGAAGGCCACAACCGCAGCATTTAAACAACAATTTCCTACAAGAAAATTGATTGCGTGCATGGAGTTGCATACGTTCAGCAGCCTCAACGCAACGTTTCTCGCTGAGTACAATGGCGCAATGGAAGATGCAGATGAAGCCCTTGTTTATTTTAATCCTCATACGATCGAACATAAAAAACTTCCTCCGATCAGCACCGAACAAGTGCGTGATGCTTTCGGTACCAACAACGTGATGGTCTATACTGATTCCAAACTATTGATGAACGATCTCAAAGCGAAATCATGGAAGGGAAAGAATCTTCTCCTGATGACTTCTGGCAATTTTGATGGCGTGAATTTCGTGGAGCTTGCTGATGAACTTCTCGTCTCGTAGTCGATTACTGCACCACGAGAATTGACGCTTTTATTTTGTGACGAACTGCTTCGATTGTTGTTCCGAAAAAGATGTCCTTGATGCCGCGGTGGCCGTGAGCGCCCATCACTAGCAATTCTATCTCTTCTTCATTCACAATTTTCGGTATGACTTTCTTTGGATTGCCATAGCCAATTTTCAATGTAGCTTGATATCCTTGTTCGCGCAAAGTGTCGGCATAGACTTCAAGACTTTTTAAGTCTTCCCGCGATTCTAAATCTCTAATATCATCTCCCAGAACATGCGCCCCGGCGGTTTCTACTATGTGTATCAATGTGTAATTCGCCTCAACGCCACCTTGACTTAGCGCTGTGCTTACACTGATACTGTCGAACTTACTAAAGTCAAGGGCGATTGCAATTCTTTTGTATCGCATGATTTTCAATGTGGCGAGTTCTGTTTTATGTGCATGTAAATATTCCGGCGTCATTTTCCTTGAGGTAAACATTGGACTGAATACGACATACAACAAAAGTATCATAGCAATGAAGGCGATGGGTATGGCTGTTACCCAAATGATGACAGGATGCTCATATGTTTCTAACCAGCCCATGATCTCATCCATCACCATTTTTACATTCAGCGCAACGATGATGAGCGCTGATGTCCAAGCACCAACCTGTACATACTTCGGTATGGCGAATCCCTTCATTTTTTCTTTGTCGGATGTGAAATGAATAAGTGGTATCACCGCGAATCCAAGTTGAAGACTCAGCAATACTTGCGAAAAAACTAAAAGCGGTCCGGTAGAATTTTCACCAAAAATATAAATGACGATAAAGGCAGGTATGATGGCAATCAACCGTGTAATCAATCTTCTAATCCAGGGTTGTATGCGAAGATTGAGATAGCCCTCCATAATGATCTGCCCTGCCAGTGTGCCGGTGATGGTAGAACTTTGTCCTGATGCAATCAATGCCACCGCAAAAAGTATCGGCGCCATTTTGCTACCCAGAACCGGTTCCAGCATTTGATGCGCATCCTGAATTTCGGCAATATCAAAAAGACCATTGCCGAAAAAGGCACTGCCGGCGAGTATAAGAATGGCGGCATTCACGAAGAATGCAAGATTCAATGCAATCGTTGAATCGATGATATTATATCGTATCGCTCGCTTAATCCCTTCTTTAGACCTTTCAATTTTCCGCGACTGTACCAGAGAAGAGTGTAGGTACAGATTGTGAGGCATCACTGTTGCACCAATGATTCCAATAGCGATATACAACGCAGTTTCATCAGGAAGCGAAGGAATAAATCCTGATGCGATCTGCGCAAAATCAGGCTTCGCCAAAAACATTTGCACAAGAAAGGATGCACCGATAATGGCAACAAGACTCAGTATGAATGCTTCCATTTTTCGTATGCCGTAATTCATAAGAAACAAGAGAAGGAATGAATCAAGAACGGTTATACTTACTCCCCAGAGTAGCGGTAAATCAAATAGCAATTGTAACCCGATCGCCATTCCAAGTACTTCCGCCAAATCACATGCAGCGATGGCAATTTCTGCTAATACATAAAGTGGAATATTGATGTACTTCGGATAGGTGGCACGTGATGCTTGCGCTAAATCGAGTCCTCGAACAATACCAAGCCGGGCACTCAAACTCTGCAATAACAACGCAATGAGATTCGACATCAACAATACCCAGATGAGCTTGTATCCGTAGCGACTTCCCCCGGCAATATCCGTTGCCCAATTTCCTGGATCCATGTATCCAACACTTACCAGATAAGCCGGCCCTGCAAATGCGAAAAGTCTTTTCCACCACGAAGTTGATTTGGTAGTGTCTACCGTGGAGTGAATTTCAGACAGACTTGCCGAAGGATCTTTTTCCTGCTTCATCGTCTTTTCGTTTTTTGTAAGATGAGATTGCCCGCTACTGTTTGTGATAAATTGATCACGTTGTCGTTGGTTTCAACGCGTATGGAATGATCGAATGGATATCGCTCCAATAACGTAATCGATGTGCCAAGCTGAAGTTTGAGTGTCTTGAGATGATTGAGAAACTTTTCGGAATCATCAGTAACCGCGGCGATGGCATAGGTCTCGTTTTCTTTCATGTCCTGTGCGCTGAGTGTTTTCCTTCCGGAAGGTAGCACACCTGCGGCATCTGGTATAGGATCGCCATGGGGATCGTATTTGGGATGCCCCAGGAATTCATCTAGTTTTTTGACCAGCGCTTCTGACTCTACATGTTCTAATTGCTCGGCAATTTCATGCACTTCATTCCACCCGAAGCCAAGTTTTTCCACCAGAAACAATTCCCACAAGCGATGCTTGCGCACAATTTGAAGTGCTTGCTTTTTTCCCTTGGCTGTCAATGCAACGCCATAATAGCGCGTGTGTTTTACGTATCCTCGGCTGTCCAGCTTCTTCAACATATCTG
>JAYTMF010000612.1:0-6487 GCA_043728755.1 Flavobacteriales bacterium | reverse complement strand
TCCGTTACCGGCATTGCGGAACACATACTCTTCACGGTGGTAAGTGACATCAACGAAGGCAGGAGAAAACTCCATTAACTCATCCATTGTTTCAAAAATGGAATTGATGTTTTGGCCTTTAAGTGGTGGCAATATCTCTATTGAAAAAAGAGTTGATTTTGATTGTGCTATGTGATCGGTGACTTTCATACTTAATAGTTCAGAGTTCGTTGTTCAGAGTTCCGCGTATTGCGCATTTGAAGGCTTGTCTTTTGATTGGAATTGAAGAGGATAATGTTCGCGGATTGCTGTAGTTTCTTTGCTTGTAAAGTTTTAAATTATTCTTTTATGATTAATAACTAAGGTTGGGACTGAGCCATTTTTCAGCGGTATTCAAATCGATGTTTTTTCGTTTCGCATAATCTTCAATCTGGTCTTTTGTAATTTTTCCAAGGCCGAAATATTTCGAATCAGGGTGTGCGAAATAATAACCACTTACAGCTGCTGTCGGAAACATGGCAAGAGATTCCGTGAGTTGAATGCCTGTATTTTCTTCGACATGGAGTAGCTCCCAGATCATAAGTTTTTCCAGATGATCCGGACAAGCTGGGTAGCCTGGAGCCGGCCGGATGCCACGATATTTCTCATCTATCAAAGCTGCATTGTCAAGAGATTCTTTTTGATCGTACGCCCAGATTTCTGTTCTTACTTTTTTGTGCATGTATTCTGCTAAGGCTTCAGCAAGTCTATCCGCAAGTGCTTTCGCAAGAATGGAGGAATAGTCGTCGTGATTCTTTTCGTAATCTTCAACCATGGCGTCTAATCCAAAACCGGTGCACACAGCAAAACAGCCTATGTAATCTTGCACAGCTGAATCCTGAGGAGCAATAAAATCTGACAAAGCATAGTTGTGCTGACCCGAAACTTTTTTGGTTTGTTGACGAAGCGTATGAAATGTTTTCGTCTGTTGATTTTTTTGTGGAGTTACCAGAATGTCATCACCCTCAGCATTCGCTTCAAATATTCCCACCACGGCGCGTGCTTCAAGTTGTCTTTTCGAAACGATTTGGTTGAGCATTTCCTGTGCGTCGTCAAACAGCTGATTGGCTTGTTCACCAACAATGGCATCTTCAAGGATCTGCGGATAACGTCCTGCTAATTCCCATGTCTGAAAGAAGGGCGTCCAGTCGATGAATGGTACAATTTCTCTCAGGTCAATTTCTTTGAACACATGAATTCCTGGATGTAATGGCGACGTTACAGTTTCTTCATTAAAGAAAGCTTTGAATTTATTTTTACGCGCTTCTTGAAGTGTTAAATAGGATTTAGCAGCAGCGTTCGCAGCATAATGTTCCCTCACTTTTACATATTCCTTTCTGTTGTTCTCAATAAAATCTTTTTTGAGATCAATGCTCAACAAAGTGCTGACTACGGTTACAGCACGACTTGCGTCCAACACGTGAACAACGGGATGATCATAATGAGGTTCGATCTTCACGGCAGTATGTACACGTGAAGTGGTTGCGCCTCCGATAAGAAGAGGTATGTTTAATTTTCTGCGTTGCAACTCTTTTGCAACATGAATCATTTCATCAAGCGAAGGTGTAATCAGTCCGGAAAGTCCTATGGCATCTACGCCTTCGTGTATAGCAGTATCAATAATTTTATCAGCGGAGACCATCACGCCGAGATCGATAATCTCATAATTGTTGCAGGCGAGTACAACACCGACGATATTCTTTCCAATGTCATGTACATCCCCTTTCACCGTTGCCATCAATACTTTTCCCGCGCTGTGTTTTACAGAAACATCACCGCTTTTCAGCAACGCATCTTTTTCAGCTTGTAAATAAGGTTCGAGATAAGCCACTGCTTTTTTCATCACGCGCGCACTCTTAACGACTTGCGGTAAAAACATTTTACCACTGCCAAAAAGATCACCTACGATACTCATTCCTGCCATCAAAGGACCTTCAATCACATGCAATGGTCTTCCCAGTTTTTGTCGGGCTTCTTCGGTATCCATGTCAATGAAGTCTACGATTCCTTTTACCAATGCATGCGAAATGCGGCTTTCGATGCTTTCGTTTCGCCAGGAGAGGTCTTGTTTATTTTCTCTTTTCGATGACTCTTTGTTTTTATCAGCATATTCTAAAAGTCGTTCTGTGGCATCTTCCGTTCTGTTCAGCACTACGTTTTCCACGAGTTCTAAAAGATCTTTCGGTATTTCATCATACACTTCAAGTTGAGATGGATTAACGATTCCCATGTCCATTCCGTGTTGAATGCCGTGATAGAGGAACACAGCATGAATTGCTTCTCTTACGCGATTGTTACCTCGAAAAGAAAAAGACACATTCGAAACGCCACCACTTACTAGCGCACCCGGTAAATTGGATTTGATCCATTCCGTTGCGCGAAAGAAATTCACCGCGTTGTTGCGATGTTCTTCCATACCTGTCCCAACGGGGAAAATATTCGGATCAAAAATGATATCATGTGGATTGAAACCAACTTTTTCGACCAAGACATTATAAGCTCTTTCGCAGATTTCAATGCGACGTTCGTATGAATCCGCTTGTCCCCGTTCATCGAAGGCCATGACAATTACCGCTGCGCCATATCGTCGGATTTTTTTTGCTTTCGCTATAAAATCATCTTCGCCCTCTTTCAGTGAAATGGAATTCACGACACATTTTCCTTGAACGCATTTTAATCCAGCTTCGAGAATTTCCCATTTAGACGAGTCGATCATCACGGGTATTCTCGAAATATCCGGTTCGCTGGCAATGAGGTGTAAAAACCTGGTCATGGCCGCGACACCGTCAATTAATCCTTCATCAAGATTGATGTCGAGAATTTGAGCACCACCGTCGACTTGCTCGCGCGCAACTGACAAGGCATCGTCATACTTATCCGCTTTGATCAATTCGAGAAATTTCTTCGAGCCGGTCACGTTGCAGCGTTCGCCTATATTGATGAAGTTGGATTCAGGCGTAGCGATCAATGGTTCGAGGCCTGATAATTTCAGTTTGACAATTTTTTTCTCTGTTGTCAGATCCGTTTGTTCTATGATAACTTCTTTATTCAAAATGCTGGTGTTCGAAATTTGAGTATGAGATTTATTTAGAGATAGCATTCACTTGAATTTCTCGTGTTGGAAATTGAGCCGCAACTTTCGCAATGGCTTTGATATGTTCGGGCGTTGTGCCACAACATCCACCAAGGATGTTGACGATTCCTTTTTCGCAATATTCTCTCACAAGGGACGCCATTTCATCCGGAGTTTGATCGTAATGTCCCATCGCGTTTGGAAGTCCGGCATTTGGATAAGCACTGACGTAACATTCGGCATTATCACCTAACACTTCTATGTATTGTTCCAGTTGTTCAGCGCCAAGCGCACAGTTGAATCCTATGCTAAAGAGCGGAGCGTGGGACATTGAAATTAGAAACGCTTCTGCAGTTTGTCCACTCAGCGTGCGACCGCTCGCATCTGTAATAGTTCCGCTGACCATCATTGGAAGTTTCACTTCCTTCTCATCAAAGACTTCCATAATGGCGAATAGAGCAGCTTTTGCGTTTAGTGTATCAAAAATAGTTTCGACCATCAATGCATCCACACCACCGTCAATCAATCCTGCTACTTGTTCTTTGTATGCGATTACAAGTTCGTCGAAAGTGACGGCTCGGAAACCGGGATCGTTGACGTCCGGCGATAATGATGCGGTTCTATTGGTAGGGCCGATGGCGCCAGCCACGAAGCAGGTTCGATTAGCCAATGGATTTTTTTCGTAGAAAGTATTCACTGCATTTCGCGCGCACAATGCAGCACAAAGGTTAATCTCATAAGCCAGATCTTCCATTTTGTAATCCGCAAGTGAAATGCGCTGCGCATTAAATGTATTGGTTTCAATGATGTCTGCACCTGCCTCCAGATACTCCAGATGAATTTGCGCGATGATATCGGGACGAGTGATGCTCAATAAGTCGTTGTTCCCCTTCAGGTCGGAATGATGTGCAGCGAATCGCTCACCTCGAAAGTCTTCTTCACTGAGCAGATGGCGTTGTATCATGGTTCCCATGGCACCATCCAGAATAAGGATTCGCTCTTTGGCTATTTGTTCTAATGTTTTTTTCATGCGCAAAAAATTTATCCGGAACAATTCCGGGTTATGCTTTATAAGAAAATTGAGGATGATTGCGCGCGATCAGATAATCTTACATCGCTGCCTCATCTACCCCGGATATTACTCAGGGAAGGAGTTGGCACCCGGCTTAAACTGGGTTGCCAGGACATCACAGGGCCTAATCCCTCCGTCCTTCTTGATAAAGCGCTGCGAATATAATCATTACAGCGTCTTGCTAAGAATTTTTTTTGTTGATGTAGATGAAGGATTTCAACTGTAGTTCTAGGCTTCATAAACAGTTTTAAGGGGCAAAATCTTTCAATAGTTCTCAACGATTCGATGATTTTCTTTTTGATTAAAACGTCATCACTACTTTTGGCCGCTCAAAAAAAAATATCAATGCCATATTTATTTACATCAGAATCGGTGTCTGAAGGACATCCGGACAAAGTAGCGGATCAGATCTCAGATGCGCTCATAGATCATTTTCTAGCATATGACCCACAGTCGAAAGTGGCCTGCGAAACGCTTGTTACAACTGGACAGGTGGTTTTGGCCGGAGAAGTAAAATCAGAAGCGTATCTCGATGTTCAGGACATCGCGCGAGATGTGATCAAGAAAATTGGTTACACGAAAAGCGAATACATGTTCGAAGCGAATTCGTGTGGAATTCTCTCCGCCATTCACGAACAATCGCCTGAGATCAATCAGGGAGTTGAACGCAAGAAACCAGAAGAGCAGGGCGCCGGTGACCAAGGAATGATGTTCGGATATGCGTGTAGCGAAACCGACAACTTCATGCCGTTGCCTTTGGAACTTGCGCACACATTGTTGCGCGAGCTTGCTGCGATACGCCATGAAGCACAATCTGGCAAAGGAAAAGTGATGCCTTATTTGCGTCCTGATGCAAAAAGTCAAGTAACTATTGAGTATGATGACAACAATAAACCTGTCCGCATCGATTCAATTGTGATCTCAACACAGCACGATGATTTTGCCAAGGATGCCATCATGTTGAAGAAGATCAAGGATGATGTCATCAACATACTCATCCCTCGCGTAATGAAGAAATTGCCAAAGCGCGTTCAGGCTATGTTCAACAATAAGATTGTATACCACGTTAATCCAACAGGTAAGTTTGTAATTGGAGGACCGCACGGCGACACTGGTCTCACGGGTCGTAAGATCATCGTGGATACATACGGTGGAAAGGGAGCGCACGGTGGTGGAGCATTCTCTGGAAAAGATCCTTCGAAGGTGGATAGATCTGCAGCTTATGCGACTCGTCACATTGCGAAGCATCTTGTTGCTGCAGGTGTTTGCGACGAAGCATTAGTGCAGGTGGCTTATGCCATTGGAGTTGCCAAGCCAGTTGGACTTTTCGTCAATACATACGGAACGTCGAAAGTGAAAATGACCGACGGTGAGATCTCACAGCGAATCATGAAACTCCCTGAATTTGACATGCGTCCCTATTTCATCACAAAGCGTTTCAATCTTCGCACTCCAATCTATCTTGAGACTGCATCTTATGGACACATGGGTAGAGAGTGTAAAGTGGTGGAGAAGGTTTTTAATAAAGGAAAGAAGAATGAAGTGAAGGTGAAAGTGAAATTGTTCCCATGGGAAGAGTTGAACTCACTTCCTGAAATGAAGAAAGCTTTCGGAATCAAATAATATTTATTCTGCGAATTGAATTAAGGCTGTCCATTGGGATGGCCTTTTTTTAGGGTGGCTATTGGGTATTGGGAAGAGTGAAGTGAATTGTGATCTATATACGATCTGGGCAATTGAGTTATCGAGTTAATCTTGGCTTTATGTGCACTTAAGTCCTCATTCATGAATCGTCCAAATATGCATTTTGCTATTTTCTAATCATTTGTTTCGATGTTCATTTTGGCGATTACTTCGTCAAAACTCAGTTCCATAACTCAGGCTATGCATCTTCGATTTATTCCAATGTGATTTCTAAAACAGGCCAATGTTTTAGAAATCATACCGTGGTAAATGCCGATGAATACAAGTGTTTAATTCAATCTGACGAAGCAAAGATTGGACTATTACACTTGTCCATTTGGTATTACCTCGTCTTCCAAGAAATGACCTATCGCGATTCATAAAACAGGTTTTAATAATGCCCTCAAAGTAATTTTTACAAAGAATTGAAGTTTGGAAATTAATATTGCCACCGGCCTTCATCCGTCTACTATCTGCTTTCGTTCCCAATATCAAGTACTCAAAACCAAGTACCCAATACCTTCTACCTTATACGATTTACTTGAATGCTCAACGTAAAAAAGTTTCGGCTTCCTATTTTCGTAGCATCTTGAATCCATTCGCAAAGCGTTTTATTCTGATTGTTGTATCGCTGTTCATTG
>JAYTMF010000611.1:0-1802 GCA_043728755.1 Flavobacteriales bacterium | reverse complement strand
AATCAATATCAATTCTTGCAGCCCTTGAATTAGGTAGAAGGAGACGAGCCTGGGAATTCAAAAAGGAAAACAAAATCCGCAATTCCAGGGATGTTTATGAGCGTTTCCTGGAATATATGAACGATTTACATCATGAAGAATTTTGGGTGATGTGTCTGAGCAGGGCGCAAAACGTTCTCGCAATTGGCAAAATTGGCGAAGGCGGACTCAGTTCAACAATTGCCGATCCGAAGAAAGTATTCAGATTAGCTTTGGAAAATAATGCAGCGAGTATCATCGTTGCGCACAATCATCCCAGTGGAAACCTTCGCCCAAGTGCAGAAGATGATAAGTTGACCCAAAGATTGAGGCAAAATGGTACCATGATGGAATGCCCCTTACTCGATCATTTGATTGTGACAGACATCGGTTATTACAGCTATGCTGACGAAGGCAATTTGAATACATGAAACGAAAAATTCTAACCGTTGTAGGCGCTCGGCCGCAAATCATAAAAGCTTCAGCCGTTTCGCGCTGTATTGCCGCGAATTTTTCCGATCAGCTCGAAGAAGTGATCATACATACCGGCCAACATTATGATGACGATATGTCTCAGGTTTTTTTTGACGAATTGCGCTTGCCGGCACCAAAATTTCATCTCGGGATTGGGGAGGCAACACTTGAATGTCCAACAGCGGCTATGATGGCCAAGCTTCGCAAAATATTCGAATTGGAAAAACCCACAGCGATCCTTGTATACGGCGATACCAATTCTACTTTGGCTGCAGCTCTTGAAGCCTCTTTTTTGGCAATTCCACTGATTCACATTGAAGCAGGTTTGCGATCCTTCAACAAGAACATGCCCGAAGAAATCAATCGGATTTTGACCGACCACATGTCCACGATGCTTTTTGCTCCCACTTCTACAGCACTTGCCAATCTTGAAAGAGAAGGTTTTGCGATACACAACACTCAAACCGTTAATAGAGATCATCCTGCAGTGCAACATTGTGGCGACATCATGCTCGACAATGCCCTCTTCTTCCGCAAAATTGCCATGGCGAATGTGGGTATATTGAGTGGGTTGAATATCAGTGCCGGCAATTTCTTTCTCGCTACTGTACATCGGGGTTTCAATACGGATGATCCAGAGAAGCTGAGTGCTATCATGGAAGCTCTCATTCGGATTGGAACTGATGCGCGGATGCCCGTCATTCTTCCTCTTCATCCACGTACTGCGAAAATGCTCAATCTTCCGGATTTGGTTGAACTCATGTCGCGACTGCTGACCACTCCATTCATCCGCATGATGGGGCCTGTTTCATATCTCGATATGATTGTCCTCGAATCGAACGCTGCACTCATTTTCACAGATAGTGGCGGTGTGCAAAAAGAAGCGTTTTTCTTTCAAAAGCCATGCGTCATTCTCAGACCCCAAACGGAATGGGTGGAGCTTGTTGAAAATGGCAATGCCATTATTGCGGATACAGATCCGGACAAGATTTTCAAGGCGTATAAATATTTCATGGGTGAAATTCAATTGAGCTGGCCTCCAATATTTGGCAATGGAAAGGCAGCTATTGCCATCTGCAGGCAAATCATGGCCACCATCTGAACATTTCGTTTCATTGGGCTCAGAAGCGTGTGTATCACTACCAATATTCTAGACCATCGGTTAAGTCAAAAAAATAAAACTTATGGTCTAGAATATTGGCAGTAATACAGTCAAAAATTTTCAGAACAACTTCCGAAAATGCTCATTTGAAATGACAAAAACAAATTAAGAATTAGGAAAGATGGTCCAGAAAGTAGACAGTATCACA
>JAYTMF010000610.1:0-1669 GCA_043728755.1 Flavobacteriales bacterium | reverse complement strand
ACCAGACTTACCGGCAAAGTCGCATTTACGGATGCTTTTCCCGTACTTGTTTTTATGAAGTCAGATCCGGCCATCATACATACATATCCCGCTTTTGCGACATTGCTTAATGTCACGAGTTCGCCGGTTTCAAGGATGGATTTCATGTGCGCTGCACCGCATGATTTTCTGAACATTTTCACTTCGTCATACAATGCTTTCCAGTCGCCGCGCAATACATGCGCTCTGCTAATGACGATATCAATTTCCCTCGCACCGGCTTGTACTGATCTTTCTATTTCGTAGAGTTTTTGTTCGATTGTGATTTGTCCACCTGGAAATCCTGTCGATACCGCGGCAATGGGAAGATCAGAACCTTGCAATGCTTCCTTCGCTGTGGTAATCAAATTGTGGTAAACACAAACTGCGGCGACTTGAATTTTCATGTCTTCCATTCCCAATGCTTTCAAGATGTCTTCGCGAATGGGTTGTTTTGCTTTAGCACAAAGACGCCAAACATTGCCGGGTGTGTCATCGCCTCCTAGGGTGGTGAGATCCATGCACGTCACTGCTTTTAATAGCCATGCCGCCTGCCAGTCTTTTTTTACACTTCTGCGCGCACCGAGTGACGAGGCTCTGCGATCAACTGCACTGCGATTGACGCGCAGATTTTTGATCAGATCCAGATCCAACGGAATGCCCTCGTTGCGGTTTATCTTGTTGCTATTCTTTGCTCCTGCCATTGATAGTTTCTTCTGTGGTTATTTTTTTACGCTTCCCAATTGGGGCGCACGAAAATAAGGAAAAGTGCGTCTTTCACTTAGTGTAACGCCCTTTATTTCTTCATTCCCATTCTGCTACTACTTCGCGCTCTTTTATTCTAGACGCTCGCTATTCCTGTAATTTTTTCTGGAAAAAAATGAGAATGTGATTGTGAATGAAAATGAGGAAAATGGCGCCCTCCATTTAGAGTAGCGCACTTCATTTTTGCATTCTCATTCGGATTCTACTTCTCGCTCTTTTATTCTTCAAGCTCGTTCCGCTTCTCCTTCTTTAAATTCGCACTTCAATTCATCAGCAAATTTCTCATGGGTAGAATCCACTTCGGTATCAATAAAGAATTAGTTTCAGAGATCAAAAAAAATTATCAGGTGGATAATTTTATTGAAACCGGCACCTATCTCGGTGGTACCTCTCATTGGGCAGCAGGCCTTTTTAAAGAAGTGCATACGATTGAGATCAGTGAGGAGATCTATAAGGAAACAAATGCGAAGTTTAAAGATGTCGAAAATATGCATTGTTACCTGGGTGACAGTCGCGAAGTGTTGCCGGGTATCATCGATAAATTAAATGGTCCAGCTTTGTTCTGGCTCGATGGTCATTGGTGTGGAAGAAATACAGGAGGAAAACACAATCCTTGTCCAATCGTGTATGAACTCGCACAAGCAGTGCGGCTTCCCGGATCGATTATTCTTATTGATGATCTTCGTTATTTTCTGGGTCCAAATCCATTCGACTTTGGTGAACACTATCCTACGTTTCAGGAAATTCTGATTTTTCTTCAATCCCAACTTACCGACTACTACTACACGGTGCACGATGACACGGTCATCTGCGTTCCAATGGCATTGAAAAAAGTGGTTGATCAAGATTGGAAATCAAATTACACCAAAAGATTTCCAATGACATT
>JAYTMF010000609.1:0-5377 GCA_043728755.1 Flavobacteriales bacterium | reverse complement strand
ATCAAGTTGCAAATTGCTTGTGAAAATCAGATCATGATATACATCTCTGATGGAGGCAGTTCCATTGACAGTTCCAAAAAAATGCATTTCATCGCCTATGAATGGATTGATATTCGACAAGTTGAAATCACGAATGTCCAATTCGAGAATATCCTCAGGGTTTGGTGTGATCGCTCCGCTTGCATGTAGCAATTGATTCCCATTGAAGATTTGAAAATCTGAAATAAACACATTCGCGCTGTCTACTGAAATTTTGCTATGTTGCTCAAAATTCCATAATTCATTTTTGATGTTCACTTCACTGCGATCAAAGGTGAAGTCCATTCTGTTGTAATCTCGGATGGTTAATTTCCCATTGACATCGCCAGAGTGATCGGTTTCTGAATTGCCCCATGCGAAAGATGTATAGACCGTGTCTCTTTCCGTTCTTGCATCGAGTGCGAAATCGCTAAATGACACATTTAATTCTGTTGATATATGCTCACTGATGACAGTCAGATAAAACGAATCATCTGGCCGGCGCAGATCAAGTGTAAGAGATTCGACTTTGTTGTTTCCGTAACTTATCTCATCACTCACTATAAGCGTTTCAAAATAGGAGTTCGGTTCATCGATGACAATTTTGATGATGGTATTATCGGCAATGTGCAGATTAGGCATAAAGACTTCCGAAATTTGATCGAAATCATAAATTCGGATGTCCATTTGGAAATGCTGCGGATCGTGCTTGCGCAAAGGTGGCTGAAAACTGGGAATGATCTTCGACGCGATCTGAATGAAACTGTATCCGATTTCTTCAATGTCAAACTGACCTTTCACTTCCGCGTATGCTATATCAGAATTTAAAGTGATTGAAGGCTGATCTCCTCGAACAGAGGTCAGATCAAGATGATCGATAGCATAATCCCGGTCTTGCGCGCAATAGGTTATATCATCGAGAATAATCTCGCCCTGGAATTTATCGAAATCAAGCCCTTCACTTTTTACACTAAGAGAACCGCTCATTGAGCTATAGTCATATTTCTCAAGAATATGTAAGGCTTTGAGATTCAAATGCGCAATATGTGAGTCGAATTGAAGTATGGGATTATTTTTAGTGAAGTCGATGGCCCCGACAAAATCTACATTCACATTTGGATCATTCACCACAAAATCACCACTAAAAAATTTTCGCTTGAAGGTGCCTTCCGCAGTAATACCCGTGTAATTGTAGTCGTTAAGATACAATCCAGAAATATCTCCCTTAAATGTTGCATCAACTTTATTGATACTCAATCCATGGCCTTTAATAGCGACGTCTAAACTGAGCGGACCAAGCGCAGAATTGGTGTAAAATTTTCCAAGGTGGAAATTCTTTAGGGCAAGATTTCCTGTAAACCGATAATCATTGATTGAAGGATCTTCTTTCAACGAAAGGTCTGTGCTCACCGATCCAATAGCAGTTACCATCGTTCCATAAGAAACAAAATCATTTATGAAGCCGGTGAAATTTCCCTTGTAAGTAATTTGACCGAGCTGCGCGAAATTATCGGGAGTAGTCAAATAGTGAAGCGAGTCAAAGGGTGGAAGCTGTATTCTGTCGAGCTCTGTCTTGTTTGTGGTTAGTGATTTGATGTCAAGTGTGATAAAGGTTTCATCGATCTCCGGCAATCCTTCCATATCGAAGTTGCCGCGAAAACTTGAGTTTGTATCCAGTACAATTTGAATGTTACGACCTTTAAGGTTGGCCACTGTACCGCGAATATTACCGGAGAGATCGATCACTTTGTTGTAGCCTTTCAACGAACTGCTGAAATATGCGAGTTCATTCATCTGAATGCTCGCTCTTTCGAAGATATGATTCATGGGCACCAGGTGCTCGAAATCATCAAAATCATCAAGCGAACTAAACAAAAAAGTAAGGTTCCCTTGTATTTCAGAATGCGTGGTTTTCACATCAGAGCCGATCATGCGTGTATGACCACCCGCCATCAGCAATTCAGTGCTCATTTGCTGGATTCCGAAACCGGATTTTTCCATTAGCGATAGTCCGTTGACATTGGCATGTATGCTATCGCCAATCATGGCGAACGCATTTAACTCTACATTGAGATTGCGCACATCCAGACGATTCCAGTCGATACCGAATTCATCACTCGCCGTCTTATTTTCATTTGTGTATTTGAAGCTACCTCCAGATATATTGAGGCTATTCATAAAAATCAGCGTATGGCTAGAGGTATCAGCATCTTTATTGAGGTAATCGACAATGAATTTGTGATTGAGAAAAGAATCACCCTCATGACGGATAATGTTGATATACGGACGATCAAGTACCGTGACGTTGATCGATACTTTACCGGTCAGATTGTCAAAGGAGTAGTTGCGTATTGACAACGACGGAATGAAAGCGAGTGTATCCTGATACTGATCTTCAATATACAAATCCTTCACTGTGAGCGTTGCCCAGATATCAATTTCCACTCTGCCCACCGATACCTTCGTTCCAAGTTCATCGCTCAGCCACCCTGCAACTCTTTGTGAGAGCCAGGTCTGAACCACCGGAACCTGAATGGCAAAGTAAATCCCTGCACTCAACAGCAGCAGTGCAACAATAACATTTCGCAATATTTTCAGAATCCTTCTCAAGCCAAGATCGGGTAAGTTCGCAAATTATTCGTGTAAAGGATGCGAATATTGTGCCTCTAAGCTAGATTTCAACAATGGATATATATTTTGCACGTGATGTTTAGTGTTAAGCTATCGAGCGGACCTTGTACCAATGTGACGCCTCAAACAAAGCAAAGTTGCAACACAAATCGGCGCTGTGTCATCGAGCAGCAAGAAGGCAATAGATTGGGTCAACTACGTTGGTGTGCAATCCGCAAACAATACTGCTAAAAAGCGACACAACAACGCCGAAATTACTTACCCCTTGCCAAATTTTTGCTCATTAAACTCGCCTGATTTATTCTTCGCGATGCTCAGTGTTTTCCATTCCTGATCAGTGATCATTTTCGAAAGGAAAACGATTTGACCAATGTGGTAGCTGTAATGCGCCAGTTGTCGGTTGAGCGCCTCCATCACAGAGTGTGGCTCGCTGCGGATGTAAACGGTGCGCTCAAGATCAAGGTCACGCAGGTTATTCAGGATATTGAAAAAAGTCATCCAGCCTTTTTCCCACACTTCCATTATCTCCTCACGGGAAGTGAGAATGTGCTCAAACTCACGATCACGGTTGCGCCATGATTTTTCTCCATCTTCTTCATAGAAGTTGGTAAAACGCGACATCATATTGCCACTGACGTGTTGCACAATGATGGCAATGCTGTTAGAGTCGTTGTTGAAGCACCAGAACAGGCGCTTGTTTTCGACTTGAATCATGGCCTTTTCACCCATGACTTTATACTGTAAAAAAATGGCTTGCAGGTTCTTAATGTATTCCGTCTTCATAATTTGATCAATCTACTTGGTCCGATGTGGTGTACGCCAAATTTATTTAGAATTCCACGCAATCGCTATCTTTTTTAATCCATACCGCAGGCTTGTCAAATTTTTGAAGGAAACCATGATGGACATATCATGCTTCTATCACCATGCAATTTCATCCCCACGGACATGGCTTCGCTTGTAATAAATAAATGAAACAACTTTGGAATACATTGAAGTTCGGTATCTAAAATTGTTTTTCTTCGCATCCGCATGAGTACTGAAGAAAAGTCAAAGAGAGTGATCGTATGTTTTGGCCCAGGTCCTATGTTTAAGGGCGGTATTCAGAATTACAATACATCCCTGGCACTGGCATTGGACAAAGTAGAGGGAACCGCAGTTCATATTGTCAGCTGGACACAGCAATATCCGGCCATCATTCCGCGAGAATTTGTAGATAAGAGTAGTAAGAGTGATTTGCTTGAAGGAAGCTCAGTGCAGGTTAAGTATTTGACCAACTATAACAATCCTATTTCATGGCATGACACTGTGGAATACATTCGTTCACTTCGTGCAGAGAAGGTCATCTTTCAGTGGAGTATTGCGCTTCAGGGTTTGCCTATTGGATATATGGTGAAACGATTGAAGAAGGCAGGGATTGAAGTGATTCTTGATCTTCACTTCGTTATACAGAAGGAACATTCAGCAATCGATAAATACCTGACGAAACGCGGAATAATAAATGCAAACACATACATCGTTCATGCGATGAAAACTTGGGAAGAGCTCAGGACGATTTTCCCCGAGAAGCAATTGGTATTGAGTTATGATGGCAAAAGAGCAGCGCCTCAAACAACCGTCATCAAGCTTTTTCATCCGATCTATGATCTCTTCAAACCTGATCCACATTTTGATGTGGAAGGTTTTAAGTCGCAACACGGGCTGAAAAGGCACGTCTTTCTATTCTTCGGATTCATCAGAAAGTATAAAGGCTTGCACCACACGATACGCGCATTTGCTCGAGTTGCAAAGCAACGCGACGATGTATCACTTCTTATTTGTGGTGAATCTTTCTGGCATACATTGGACAACAAAAAATTTTCTACGCGTGTCAAGAATTTGCTTTTCGGTGCAGCGAAAATATTATTGGTGAAGAAATCTGATGATGAACGAAATTATCGTCCACTAGAGTTGATCCAGGAACTCGAAATTGAGAAGCAATGCGTGGTCTTCAATTCTTTCATTCCCAACGAGGATGTCCATAAGTACTTTCAGGTGAGTGATGCTGCGGTACTTTATTATATAACGGCAACGCCATCGGGTATTGAATCACTTAGCTATAATTTCTCACTTCCATTGTTGGCCACGAGAGTTGGACACTTTCCTGAAACCATCCGCGACGGGTACAATGGGTATCTAGCAGAAGCAGAAAACGTAGAGGACATGTCCAGGCAAATGATTCGAATACTCGAGCATCCAATTCAGCGAGCGAATGTGAAGGAGGCCACTAAAGATATGAGTTGGGAGAATTATGCGAAAGCCATATTGATGAGGTGATTTTTATCAGGCTTATGGGCACTTCCAATATCTTTGGGGAAAGAATTTGTATCTTTTCAGAAACAGTTATTATGAACGATTATAAAGACAAAATTGAACGCTCACGTTACGACTACAACCGCCATATTCTTTTGGAAGACAAGGCAGCCGGGAATCCTTTTGATCAATTTGGCCTATGGTTGAGTGATGCAGAAAAGGATGGTTTGAAAGATTTCAATGCGTTTACATTAAGTACCGTGAGTGAAGATGGTTTCCCCAATTCACGCGTGTTATTATTGCGTAAGTACGATCGTTCGGGATTCTCTTTTTTCACGAATTACGAGAGCGCAAAGGGAAAACAATTGGCCCTTAACAATAAAGTGTGTTTGAATTTTTACTGGAACAATCTTGAAAGGCAGGTAAGACTATACGG
>JAYTMF010000608.1:0-5461 GCA_043728755.1 Flavobacteriales bacterium | reverse complement strand
ATGCCATACAGTCCACTCAATATCCGAAGATTATCGTTGGCGAATTGCAATTGTTTTTGATTGAATGATTCTGCATTCAAACCGCGGTACACTTCGCCTTTGAACATCAATAGCGCCGGGTGAGCATTGTGATGGGTAAAGGGGAATTCCCAATTGGCGTAGCGTTTTTTATTTTCTTCACCAAGTGATTTGCTGATGTCCATCATGGATGATAATTTCGCCGCTGAAACTTTTTTGAGCTTCTCCACCAAAGTGGCTGCTTCTTGCAGAAAGATGGGTTGTGTACAGTTTAATTCAGGATGATGTATTTGATCGTCCAGCAATTTTGCCGGGGAAATAACTGCGAGTAGTTTGCTCATTTAATAATTGCCATCACGGGTTTTGTTTTTTATCCAGATAATTTCCGAATGCTTCACGAAAAGCAGTGCTCATCATATCGGCCTGCAATTCATAACCTCTTTTGCTGAGGTGAATTTTATCTGCTGCCGCCAATTGCGCATTCTGCCAGTTGCGTATTGATCCTAGTCCGCCCATGATCTCAAAGAGATCATACACCGCTCCGTCATATTTGCGGGCTAGGCGATACATGCTTTGCTGCACCTTGATGGCATTGCGATTGGGATAACTCCGATGATAATAAGTGTCATTATTGGTGACAAATAAGATGCACGTATTCGGATTGACAACCAGAAATTTCTGTATCAGTGAATCATAGCGCTCTTCGTACTGCACAACATCAAACGATCCTTCTGCCACATTCGCATCGTTAACGCCGATTCCGAAAATAGCAAGATCGGGATGAAGTGTTTCAAGCTGATTGTCGAACAAACCGCAACGCAAATAGCTGCGCGTACTTGCACCATTCACTCCAATAGCATGATACGAAAGTCCTGATTTTTCTTCCCCAAGATACGCTCCCTGAAAGGTAAAATAAGAAGGTTCCGGATCAGTCTTGCGAAACGTGAATTGAAATTTATTTACGTAGGGAGTGAAGACAAACTCGGTGAAGCCTGTTACAGGATCTTCTGTTACTTTCAACAACGTCACGTTGGTATCGGCATCGATCTGCACATTCGAACTGCGTTGGTTGTAAATTTTTATTGTGCCGTATGAGTAGGGGACACCACTATAACCGGAAGCGGCAAGTGTTACCGTTGCTGTTGAGTCATAACAAGTGGCACTCACGCCAGACATTCCCCATAGGCAATCATCGGAACTCACGCTATTGCGACAACCTTCCCAGTTGCCTGTCCAGTCGCATTGGATGGATTTCGGGCTGTTTGATTTTGCAAGGTTATATGGAAAAACAAATCCACGTTCGCCTTCTGCACCATAAACCATCTCATTGAAATTGGCGCGTAGTCGATCGGTGAGAAATCCGCCTTGCACGTGTGAACCACCAATGTGAACGATGGATATTTTACCTGTGCCGTTGAATGCGAGATTCTCGAATTTTCTGAAAAGATTGTTCCATTTCTCTTTCCGGCCGTCAATGTGAATTTTGTTTTGATCGTATTGAATGAAACTATACTCTTTGCGAAGGACGGATCCGGGAAGTGAAGTGCTCGCAACATCTACCGCAGGATAGATCACCCATGCCGTTGATGCTATCAAGGCTATAAGTAAGAGATATGATCGTAGTGTTTTATTCATTCAATACTGTCGTTTCCACAAACCGCACCATGCGAAAGTGGTAACAACTTCATACGGAAGTTTGGATGTTTCGTTCCATCCGAATGCAATCTCCGGCTGTCCTACAAGATACGACGTTTTCCCGCTGCTTTTCGTTTCGTATGATTAGAAGTTCGGTTTTAGCAAATACTGCGAGTAAAACTTGTCGATTTCATCCACTGCTTCTTGCGCGGTATCTACCACTGCGAAAAGAAACAGATCTTGTGCTGAAACATTTTTTTCCTGTTCTAAAAGAATGTTTTTAATCCATTCCACCAGCCCCGTCCAGAAAGACTTTCCAACAAGGATGATTGGAAATCGTCCAATCTTGTCCGTTTGGATGAGTGTGAGGGCTTCGAAGAACTCGTCGAGCGTGCCGAATCCACCCGGCATCACTATAAAACCCTGACTATATTTAACAAACATCACCTTCCTTACAAAGAAGTAATCGAAGTTGATGCTCTTGTCGTGATCTACAAATGCGTTTCCGTGTTGCTCGAAAGGCAAAACGATATTTAGTCCCACTGAAGTTCCGTCGCCTTCCTTAGCTCCTTTGTTCGCCGCTTCCATGATACCCGGACCACCACCGGTGATGACGCCATATCCTTTTTGCGTAAGCTTGAAGGCAATCTCTTTCGCTGTGCCGTAGTGAGGGTTGTCGGGCTTTGTTCTCGCAGAACCGAAAATGGATACGCACGGTCCAATCTGTCCCATACGCTCATATCCTTCTACAAATTCTCCCATGATCTTAAAGATCGACCAGGAGTCGTTTGATCTTACTTCATTCCAGCTTCTCTGCTTAAATTTATTGGCTATTCTGTGGTCTTTTTCCATCATCTTTCTGTGGTTTTCTTCTAATAATTATGACTCATTCGTTTAGCACAAATCAGCCTGCGAATATACCTTCTCGTTCATGAAGTATAAAATCGGCGGATGGACGCTGCCGTTCGACTGCATTCTTGTTTTAATTACAAGATCAAAAGAGACTTTTTTTGCTGCGCGAAGTTTTGCCGCCGAGGCCCAATACGCCGAGGAGTCCGCGCGCCAGTTCGCGCATCACCGTATTGCCCACCTGTCGCACCATTGTGTTCTTGGACAATTTTTCTGCCACACTCGGTTCTTCTTTTTCTTTGGAGGTGCGCGCCTTTGTCTTCACTTCTACTTCTTCTTCTTCACTTTCTGCTTTGGCGTTTTTCAGTTTCGCTTCGAGAATTTCATAAGCACTCGCTCTGTCTATCGCTTCATTGTATTTGATGCCAAGCATGGAAGAGGAGTGAACCCTTTCAAGTTCTTCTTGAGTCAATATGCCCATTCTGCTCATCGGTGCGCGCAGATGCGTCGCCGCAAGGGGAGTAGGAATTCCTTTTTCATTCAATGCCGTGATCAATGCCTCACCAATACCAATGCTCGTGAGCAGGTCTTCCGTTTTATAGAATTCTGAAATGGGATAGTTCTCTGCCGTCTTGCGGATCGCCTTGCGGTCTTTTTCGGTGAAAGCGCGCAATGCATGCTGCACCTTCAATCCCAATTGTGCAAGCACATCTTCCGGAATGTCATACGGATTTTGAGTACAGAAAAATATGCCGATGCCCTTCGAGCGTATCAGCTTGATGATGGATTCAATTTGATTGTGCAACGCCTTCGATGCTTCATTGAATATGAGATGCGCTTCATCGATGAAGACGCACAATTTCGGTTTGTCGAGATCACCGGCTTCGGGAAACGAGTTGTAGATCTCCGCCAGTATCTGCAACATGAAAGTCGAAAACAATTTCGGCTTGTCTTGTATGTCAGTGAGGCGAACAATATTGATGATGCCTCTTCCTTGTTGATCGGTGCGAATGAGGTCACTTACTTCAAAAGATTTTTCTCCGAAGAAAACTTCCGCACCCTGTGTTTCAAGTTCAATCACTTTACGCAGAATCGTTCCGACAGACGACTCCGAAATTTTGCCGTATGTTTTTTCTATCTCTTCTTTTCCTTCAACCGTTGAGAATTGCAACATGCGTTTGAAATCTTTTAGATCGAGAAGAGGCAAATTATTGTCGTCGGAAAATTTAAAGATGATGGCCACGATACCGCCTTGCACATCATTCAACTCTAGTATTTTCGAAAAAAGTACCGGACCGAATTCGCTCACCGTTGCGCGCAATCGCACTCCACGTTCTTTCGACAGCGACATCAATTCAACACTGCTGCCGCCCGCAACATAAGGAATGCCGATGGCAAGATGACGTTCTTCAATTTTTACATTGGAAACACCAGGAGCAGCAATACCACTGAGGTCACCTTTCAAATCCATCATCAAAACAGGAATGCCTTTCGCTGCCATGTTTTCGGCGATGATTTGAAGCGTCACCGTTTTACCGGTACCCGTTGCACCGGCAATGAGGCCATGACGGTTCAACGTTTTGAGAGGAATCTTCACATGACATTCCACCATCGGTTTGCCGTCAAGTATTGCGCCACCCAACGTGATAGAATCGTTCATGAAAGTATAACCTTCAGTGATGTGCGTTTTGAATTGTTCTGTTCTTTCCATTTGATTGATATGTGCAGCGAAGTTAGGAACAGGATAATAAATATGGGAAGGGTTGGAGTAGCTCATCATTCTGTCAATGCTTCTGTTTCTCATTCTCGCTCTTTTAATTTTTCATTTCTCTGTCTATATTTTTTTGCCTCGAGGTCTCGAAAAAGCACAAAGTATTTTCTCTGCGCATCTCTGCTTGTGCCTTGAATACAGCGAGCCGTGATGCAGCTCCCAGTAATACTAGTCTAGTGATGATACAGTATCACATCAAAAATCCGAAGTATCGATAAGGCTGGTCAAGCAGCGTTATCAAATCTTCAAATCACAAATGGAGATTTAGAAATTAGGAATTGGGATCTAGGGCAATGCATGTCGCTCTTTCACATTACTAGCGCCGCCTCAAATCACATATCACAAAATAGGAATATAGGATATCATGGCTGCGCACTACTTCACCAGCGCGTCCTCAAATCTAAAATTACAAATCGCAAATTAGGATTGTAGCTTAATAGAATAATAGGATCATTGCTGTTATACCAATGTGATTTATAAAACAGGCCAATGTTTGAGAAATCATACATTGGTATATGCCGATGGATAAATGTGTTTAGTCCAATCTGGTGAAGCAAAGATTGGACTATTATACTTGGTCATTCGGTATTACTCAACCTCACTTTCGCCCAAGCAAATTTCCAAATCAAAAATCACCCATTCAAAAAAGGTTCTCCGTCATTTGTAGTGGGTAATATTTAACTCGAGTTTTCCAAGTCTAAGAAAAATCATGGCTCTGAAGTTATCAAAATTGGTATACCCCTTCGCTGTTCTTTTAATTTCTTGTATCGACAGATTGACCCTTTCCACAAAGCCTGATGTCAGCAGATAATCGAAGTAAGAAATGATACCACTCCAGTGAGCTTTGAAAGTCTTGACAGCATTTATCATGGGGAATATTTCTGATTGGGCTGCCATCCTCATCCATTCATTGAGTGCCTCTAAAGCATTCTGTTTTACTGGATTTTTCCATATTTCTTTAAACTGTTCTTTAAGTCTGTGAGCTTCTCCTAGCGAAGGAAAACTTTCATTCAAATAATGCAGTCTTTGCAGTTGCTTATCAGTTAAACGAGATTCATTTCGTAAATAGATGTACTTAGAGTTACGTAAGTCCTTATTCAAGCTCTGCTCAATTCTTCTAACAGAATCAACCGCTTTTGAAACGACCATCTCCAAATGAAATCTATCGTATACAATCTGAGCGTCGGG
>JAYTMF010000607.1:0-4620 GCA_043728755.1 Flavobacteriales bacterium | reverse complement strand
CGCAATTTGTGCCGGCGAAGCGTCTGCTGAAGCGGCGTGTGCTTTTTGTCTTTGTGGATGTTACGACAATGACATGGATGGATTCACGAACTGCGATGGCGACTGTGATGATTTCGATGAGACTGTTTTTCCAGGTGCCCAGGAATTTTGCAATGGTATCGATGATGATTGTAACGGTCTCACAGATGATAATGCACCAGGCTTTGATTATTTCGCCGATAATGATGGCGATGGATATGGCTCAACATATTTGGGATCATTCTGTGTAGCTCCAGCTAACTCTTCGGATAACGATCTCGATTGTGACGATGACAACGCAAATGTGAATCCGGGTATGGAAGAATTATGCAGCAATGATATTGACGACGATTGCGATGGAACAATTGATGTGGTAGTAGGCGCTTGTGATCAGCCAGGATATAGTGATCTTACAAGTCCATGTGGAGTTGCGGTTTGCAATGTGGATCCGTTCTGCTGCAATAACTCGTGGGACGGAATTTGTGCCGGCGAAGCAGCCTCAGAAGCAGCATGCGCATTTTGCGTTTGCGGTTGCTATGACAATGACATGGATGGATACACTACTTGTGATGGCGACTGTGACGATTTAGACGACATGGTCAACCCGGGAATGACAGAGGTTTGTGGCAACGGCATTGATGACGATTGCAACGGACAAGTAGATGAGAACTCAGTTTACAGTGATTATTTCGCTGATGACGATGGTGACGGTTTCGGTTTGACATTTCTGGGAGAATTCTGTGATGCTCCGATAAACTCTTCACTCAATAATCTTGATTGTGATGATACCAATGCTGCAATAAACCCGGGTATGTCGGAAAACTGCACGAATGGAATTGACGATGATTGTGATGGAACTACAGACGTTGTAGATGGCGCATGTGATCTTCCCGGGTATTCAGATCTTACAAGCCCTTGCGGAGTTGCTGTCTGCAACCTAGATCCATTCTGCTGCAATAACTCGTGGGACGCAATTTGTGCCGGCGAAGCGTCTGCTGAAGCGGCGTGTGCTTTTTGTCTTTGTGGATGTTACGACAATGACATGGATGGATTCACCACCTGCGATGGCGACTGTGATGATTCTAACGACCTGGTTTTCCCTGGTGCTGATGAGATTTGCAATCTTATCGATGACGATTGCAACGGTACTACTGATGACGGTCTAACATTCGAAACATACTATGCCGATGCGGATAGCGACGGTTATGGTGATCCTGCCATGTCAATTGATCTTTGCTCACCAATGGCTGGCTTTGTATTGGATGACAATGATTGTGATGATACCAACGCAAACATTAATCCTGTTGCAACTGAAATTTGTGATGGTTTAGATAACGATTGCAACGGTACAGCGGATGAAGGTCTCACTTTCCTCACATATTATTCAGATGCAGATGGTGATGGATTCGGTTCAACTTTACTCGGTGATTTTTGCAATGCACCGCCTGCTTCTTCTGTCATAGATGGAGATTGCAATGATGGCAATGCAACTATTAACCCTGGAGCAATGGAGACATGTGATGGTGAAGATCAGGATTGTGACGGCATAGTCGATAACGATGTTGTTTACACAGAGTACTTCCAGGACAATGACGGAGATAACTTTGGTTCGATCTCATTGGGAGATTTCTGTATCGCACCACTATTTTCAAGTCTTGTAAGCGGCGACTGCGATGATACTGACAACATGATTTATCCTGGAGCCACAGAAGTGTGCAATAACCAAGATGAGGATTGTGACGGTGACGTAGATGAAGGATTAACTATGTTCACATTCTACGCAGATGCAGATGGTGACGGCTGGGGCGACCCAAGCAACTCCGTGAGTGCTTGTGGTCCACCTCTAGGTTACGTAACCGCTACCGGCGACTGTAACGACAATGCTGCAACTATTTATCCGAATGCCGCTGAGTTGTGCAATGATATTGACGACGATTGTGACGGTGAAGTCGACAATGATGTTGTTTATTCAGACTACTATGAAGACATGGACGGAGATGGTTACGGCCTGGACTTCCTAGGTAATTTCTGTATACCACCTGCGAACGGA
This sequence comes from Flavobacteriales bacterium, assembly GCA_043728755.1. GTDB lineage: Bacteria > Bacteroidota > Bacteroidia > Flavobacteriales_D > Sanyastnellaceae > JAIBBG01. The sequence continues at coordinate 2,552 of JAYTMF010000607.1, read as the reverse complement.
GTTCTCGCTTCCGGAGACTGTGAAGATACTAATGCCGCAGTTAACCCAGGCGCAACTGAAATGTGCAATAACATGGATGACAATTGCAACAGTCAGATTGATGAAGGTCTCATGTTTATCACATACTATAGCGACAATGATGGAGATGGATTTGGTGATGAGATACTAGGAGACTTCTGTACTGCACCGGCAAATTCGTCCTCTGCAGGAGGTGACTGTAACGATGCTGATTCAAGTATCAACCCTGGTGCATCTGAATTCTGCAATGACATTGACGAAGACTGTGATGGCACAGCAGATAACGATGTTGTCTATTCAGATTATTTCGTTGATGCGGATGGAGACGGATACGGTTCAACGTTCATTGGAAATTTCTGCACGCCACAGCCAAATGCAGCAACCAATTCCAGCGATTGCGATGATGCTGCTGCAACTACATATCCTAGCGCCATTGAATTCTGCAATAGCGAGGATGACGATTGTGATGGCCTGGTAGATGAGGGTCTTACTGCAACACCTTATTATGCTGATGCTGATGGTGATGGATATGGTGGAGCATTGCTTGGTTCTTTCTGCGATCAACCTACTAATTCGACTACAACAACCGGTGATTGTGATGACAGCAACGAGAATGTTAATCCAGGTGCAACAGAAGTTTGTAATGACACAGATGATGATTGCGATGGAGAAATAGACGAAGATGTTATGATCGCGTTTTACCAGGATGCAGATGTCGATGGCTATGGAAGTATGACCGTTTCAGTGATGGCATGTCAACTACCGGCAGGCTATGTAACCAACAACACGGATTGTAATGACGCTCTTGCTACAGTTTATCCTGGAGCAACGGAATACTGTAACAGCATCGACGACGACTGTAATGGTCTTGTGGACGACAATTGCATCGATTCAGTTGAAGAGAATGCTGCAAACTGGGAAGTTCAACTCTACCCAAATCCGGTACAAGAACAATTGTATATTACAGTTGTTGGAGCAACGGGTGCGGTGAACTACACGGTGTATGATGCGATTGGCAAAATTGTATTCAGCGCGAAACTCAATTCCGCTTCAACTATAAATACAATTGATTGTTCAATCCTTTCTCAAGGATCGTACACATTGATGTTGAATAACAACGAAACACAAGTGCACAAAAAGTTCATCAAACTTTGATAGCATAAAAGCTTTTGATATTTAAAAAGCCGCCTTCGGAAGAGGGCGGCTTTTTGTTTTGATGCGTATCTTGAATAATTTGTACTTTATAGTTTCTTCAAACAACCGCGTATAGAATTGCAACCATGCACATTCGATCATTGAACATATCATCACACCATAAAAAAGCCATAGAAGCGATTTGATAAATCCTTTGAAGAATAATGCCGATTGGACAAGTGTAATAGTCCAATCTTTGCTTCGCCAGATTGAACTAAACATTTGTATCCATCAGCATTTACCACTGTATGATTTCTCAAACATTGGCCTGCTTTATAAATCACATTGGTATAATAGTACGCGATAGAATTGCGACGATCCGCAACCTGTGTTGAGTGAAATTTTAATTGAAAGAAAAAAATCTGAATGAAATACAGATTCGGCTTCACTCAAAAAAGTCTGGCTAATTTCGATTCATTGAAAGAAGGTAGAATCTACAACCAGTGTGTAGGTGAATTTATCATCTTCTAATCTTGCCTTTACCCAATTCGAATTACTCATCTCATCTTTGGTGCACTCGAGCCCATTGCGAAAAATTCGGATGTCGTAGAATACTCCTTTTATGGTCGCATCTTCTTTGGCTTTGATGTTCCTCAATTTGAAAGTGGCTAAAGACCCAACTACATCATTGAAATTCACCACAGTTGAGCCACTGCTGTTGTTTGAATATGCCGATGACTGAATTTCAATGTTGGAACTCGTTTCATTTTTCACAAGATAATCCGAGTTGTAGAATTTGTTTTTCTCTTTACAGGAGCACAAAGAAATACTCATTAGAAATAATGCTGAAGAAATGCAGAAGCTGAAGTTTCCTTTCATAGTTGAAAATCGTGTTTGGTCATTCAAAATAAACGACTGCTGCAAAAGTAAACTATCTTCAAAATGAGACTTTTTGATGTTCAATACCCATCCATTACTAATCCATTTTACATAAAAAAGGAGAACTTCAGTTCTCCTTTTTCCAATATCCTCAGCAAAAATGCTACAAACGAAACCCATACATCGCTTCCATACCGTTTGAATAATATCCTTTGATTTCAACATAATTTCCCTCTTTCCCCTTCAACGCAATTTTCAAATCATCGGGTGAAGCAATAGCACTTCCGTCCACTTTCGTTATGATAAATCCCTTCTGCATACCTATTGATTTGAATTTTCCTGATAGCAATTCCATCACTTTGGCACCACCACTAATTCGTAGTTTACTCATCTCATCTGAGCTGGGCATAGCAAATGACGCACCCATGGATTGCACATTTTCGCTTGATATTTCGGACGCATCAGAGAAAGATTCAAGCTGCGTCTTACCACTTTTATTGCGAAGCGTTACATCAACCAGT
>JAYTMF010000606.1:0-5248 GCA_043728755.1 Flavobacteriales bacterium | reverse complement strand
CAAACAGGCAATGCTTTCTGTATCGAATCCGAACGCAACGCACATGCTGTCATTGGTGAATGCAGTCATAAAGGACAGTGAGTCAGTCATTAAATATTTCCCAAGTTTGGCCGACAGTTCTTCTATGTTGTGTACATCATCAATTCTTAAACTAATGGGCTCTTGATTACCCGATCGCAACAAATTGATCAACTCCCGATTACTCATTCCTTTCTTAATGCGATATCTTCCGGGTTTCATGCTCTTGAATTTTTTGAGAGTCGCCACCGTCGAAAATGAGGAGGGATCTTTAATGAATGAAGCGTCAACTGTGGCCAGCCAGGATTCAAGGAGAGTATTTTTCCGGATATGGATAACCTTCGCCGGCTCATCGAATTGAGTGTTCGAGGATAACAATAGTCGGTAAGACCATAGTCCGATCGCAATCATCGCTGACATCAGAATGATGAGCGAAATGCCTAACCGCCCTCTAAATATCATCTTTAATTTTCCCATACAAACTGTAAAGCTTCCCGGCCTTTGTAATATTTGACACCTGTTTTTATAAAACCGTTTTTTTGGAACAATCCAATACTTGCTATGTTGGTTGCATGAATAAGGCTTCGTATCAATTTGAGTTCTCCTGTATGCTTTTGATGTTGTAAGAATGCGGCAAGTGCGTCATTCGCAAATCCCTGCTGTCGGTCTACTTGCTCTGCTATGAGTATTCCAATACCTCCTGATTTCAAATAACTGTCGTAATCAAAAATATCGAGCGCGCCTATAGAATGTCCTGCTTTATCATGGATGATATATCTAATTTGTCCGTCTCGCAAAAGATCTCCAGAACCCTCAATGAATGCTTCCAGTATTTCCATCGAAAGCGGACCTGAATGTTCTGAAATTTCCCATAATTCCGGATTGTTTTCCCATTGTGTTATCAAGCCTAAATCATCAGTTTCAACAGGTCGTAGATATGTGAGTTGCCCTTGTATCAGCTTTTCTTAGTATTGATTGGAGGAAAGCAAAACAAGAGTACATGCATCAATGGTTTGTATCCCATTATTTCGGGCAAGTTCAGCTAATTCATCATTCTCAGCACCCGGATTGAAGATGATACGAATGGGCTGTAGTCCGATGATGTAGTCGTACCATTCCTGCTGGCGCGTGGCTGTCAGATACATTGTGACGGTATGTACGTCAAATAAAGTGGGGCGGATTGTCACAATTTCATGCCCGGCAATATCGCCTGATCTGACCCCTAATGGGATGACTTCATATCCAGAATTTAAAAGGTTGATTGTAGCAAGATGACTGAATCTGGCTGGGTTAGGGGACGCTCCTATTACTACTGTTTTCTTCATTTGAAGATGCAAAGATCGGTAATTGCCCTTTGACTGTCAATGCTTACTTTTGGCCTTCATTTCAGTTTTTCAAATTATGCTCCAGCGACTTCTATTTTCTACGATTGTTATAGCCATCGCGTTTTCTTCCTGCTCGTTGAATAAGGAATTCATGTTTAAGACAGATGAAGATTATGTATTCGATATTCCTGTTATCGATTCGAGTAGCATAGACTACCGAATTCAACCCAATGATGTCATTTCGTTTGACCTTTACACCAATGAAGGTGCAATGATGCTTGAGTTCACCACCAGTGGTTCGGAATCTCCAAAATATGGCGTTACCACCTCATTCACCTATATTGTCGATGCCCAGGGCGTTGTTGAATTTCCTGTTGTTGGCTTCCGTAAAGTTGCCGGAATGACTGTTCAGGAGGCTCAGGATTTTCTTGAGTCTGAGTATTTCTACTTATTCAATGGGCCTTATGCCATCTTGAAAGTTTTAAATCGTCGCGCGATTGTTTTTACAAGTCCAGCGGGTAATGCTCAGGTGATCAATCTCGAGAGTCAGGGAATCAGTATCATTGAAGCAATTGCCCTTGCGGGTGGTGGAGGTAAGAATGGTAATGCTGCTGATATCAAAGTGATCCGAAAAGTGGGCAATAAACAGGAAGTATACCACCTGGATTTATCAAAGATCGAAGGTATTCGATACGCCAATATGTCTGTCGAAGCTGGCGATATCATTTACATTCAACAAACAAGACAGCTCGGACGTGAAATCACCTCGGACGTTCAACCATATGTGACAATCATATCCGCGTTTTCGATTGCATTTGGTGTATTCTCGAGGGTGTTCTGATGCACCCTGACGGATCTATGAAGGACAATGGCGAAATACAAAATAATCAGGATTACAGAGATCGTCTCACCAACTTCTCCAATGAATTTGATTTAGGGCTATTCCTATACATTCTTCGAAGATCTGTTGTGTGGTTGCTCCTTTGCTTGCTATTCTCCATTTTCGGCGCATTCATCTATTTAAGATATACTCCACTCGTCTATAGAGCAAAGACCATTATTCAGCTTGCAGAAAATGACAATGCCAATAAAATTCTCGATGTAGCCAAGGTGGGCGAAGAAAATAAGCCTGAGGCAAAACTGGAATTACTTAGATCGAAATTGCTTATCAGCAGAAGTCTAAAAGAACTTCCACTTAAGGTCAGCTATTATGCAAAAGGGCAAATTCTCATCACCGAGCATTATGAATCTTCTCCATATAAAGTTGACCTCATAGACATCTTCAATTCCGCATGGCAGGATAAACCCATCAATATTTTATTCAATGGTCCCGGTTTGTTTGAACTTCGCTACGGTGATAAAAAATTGGGCGGGTTGGTAGTTGGCAAAGAAGTATCGACTCCTGATTTCAAATTTTCTTTAGCTATTTCGGATTGGGAACAGTTGAAGAGGAATGAGGATGACTATGAATTGTATTTTACAATAAACAGCCCATCCTCACTTGCCAATCGATTTTATGATGGATTGGATGTGCGAATACTTAACAATACAGCGCGAACACTTGAAGTCTCTTTTAACGATAATAACCCATATATAGCAAGAGACTTCGTGCGCACACATGCCAGTGAGTTTCTCAGTTTCGATCTGGAAAAAAGACGGAAAAGCGATGAGAATGTTTTGACTTTCTTAAATGAACAGATTGATACTGTATACAACAGATTGAAAGAAAGTGAGATCAATCTGAACGACTACAAGCAGCAAAATAAAATAAACAACCTCGATGGTGTAAGCGAAATGTATCTTCAGCGGTTGAGTGAATTCGAGAATGAGATCGTGGAGATCGAAATCGAGGATAAGTTGCTTTTTGAAGTAGAGAAGCTGACGAAAAAAAGCAAGGATCAAGTCGAGATTTATAATTTGATTCCGCTTGTGGCGGGAAGTAAATTCGAAGAGGCTTTGTCAAAAATGCTTGACAAACTACACACCTTGATTGTTGATAGAGAGGAAGCATTGTACAGTGTCACCACAGACAATGGTAGAATTAAATCGATCGACTATCAAATCGGTATTCAGAAGAATCTGATACTTCAAACCATAGTTGCGCTTCGTGGTCCTTTGGAAGAAAGAAAAAATAGTCTTAACGCAAAGCTCCTCGAAGCAGAAGGCTTTTACTATAATATTCCTCAGAAGGAGTTGGAATATGCGCGCCTCAAAAGACTATTTACCATCAACGAAAAGTATTATACACTTCTGCTCGAAAAAAGCATTGAGTATCGGATTTCGAAGGAAGGTTTTGTTTCGAATAATCAAATTCTAGAGGAACCTAGAACTCCCATTTTACCTGTGGCGCCCAATAGGAATTTAGTTTGGCTTGCATTCATATTAACCGGACTGATTATCGGTCTGCTCATCATTGCGCTGAAGTACTTCCTTCACAACAAGATCACAACCATGAATGAGGTGGTGAAAATATCCAATGCTACAATGAGTTCTCTCGGGATTATTCCAAAATTCAAAGAGGATGTGCCAATTTCAATGCTCATTGTAGACAAGAATCCGCGATCCATGATGGCGGAATCCTTTAGGTCAATTAGAACCAATCTTCAGTTTCTTGACAAAGAAGAAGGGACAAAAATTGCCGCTATTACATCTACCATATCAGGCGAAGGTAAAACGTTCGTTGCCCTCAATATTGCCGGTATCATAGCCTTCAGCGGCAAAAAGGTCGTGGTCTGTGATCTCGATATGCGCAAACCTAAGATTCATAAAGGTTTTGGAGTCGAAAATTCCGAGGGCATGAGTACGCTGTTGATAGGAAAGGGCAACGTGGATTCTGCAATACGCAAAAGCAAACTTGAGAATCTTGATTTTATAACTGCGGGTCCTATTCCTCCTAATCCTTCGGAATTGATCATTGGATCTCGAATGAAGATCGTTCTCGAAGAGTTAAAAAGTCGATATGATTTCGTGATTCTTGATACCCCTCCTGTCGGGCTCGTTACTGACGCAGTAAGTCTGCTGCTCATTGCTGATTATCCTCTCTATATTTTCAGAGCAGATTATTCCAAAAAACAATTTATACAAGTAGCGGATAAATTGATCAATGAGAATAAGATCAAACTTTCGGTTATTCTGAATGGTGTGGACATGGATCGCAATCGATACGCCTATAAATACAGTTATGGTTATGGATATGGTTATGGCTACGGTTCAGGCGAATATTATGGCGAGAGCAAAGCAAAAAAGTCAAAAGGTTTTTTCTCAAAATTGTTCAAGAGCCGAAGATGAAAATTGAAAAAACGGAATTTCGCGATCTGGTAATCATTGAACCGGATGTTTTCAGCGATGATAGAGGTTATTTTTTCGAACCGTTCAACGAAGCGAAATTCCGCATCGAAACAGGTTTTAACTTGACATTCGTTCAAGACAACGAGAGCATGTCCAGAAAGAATGTTTTGCGTGGACTTCATTTTCAAGTTCCACCCAAGGCTCAGGCTAAACTTATCCGTGTTACCAGTGGTGCCGTTTTGGATGTAGTTGTGGATTTACGCCGGTTTGAACCCACTTTCGGCAAGCACTTCAAAATTGAGTTATCCGCTTCAAACATGAAACAGTTATTCATTCCCGAAGGATTCGCGCATGGCTTTCTGGTTCTAGTGGAAAATTCTGTTTTCGCCTACAAATGCACTAATTATTACAGCAAGGAATTCGATCGAAGTGTTGTGTGGAACGATGCTGATTTGGCGATCAATTGGGAAATTGAACTTCCTCTTCTATCCGATAAGGACAGAAACGCCATGAAATTTTCGGCGTTCGAAACACCTTTTTTATAATGGCGATTGTTGATCAACTTTTTTCTTCACTCTGGTGGTTTCTTGCTTGGCGAATAGTCTTTTTCGCTGTCG
>JAYTMF010000605.1:0-3075 GCA_043728755.1 Flavobacteriales bacterium | reverse complement strand
TTCATTGATGTACAATTGGTTTCCGATTGGCGTCAGATATGGAAAAGTAATGCTCACAATCAGATCCTGCCAACTGTTGTTGTCATAATCCAACCACATACTTCCCCAGCAGATCTGATTGACAGCTACGCCGTGAGACACAGCTACATCGCTGAAGTTGGCTCCATTGTTATTCTTCATCAACAAATTGCCGGGGATGCTATTGGCAACGTAGATATCATCATCAAGATCATTATCATAATCGCCAATGGTACCCGACATGGAACAGATGTACTGATTTAACCCTGTCGACACTGTCACATTTGAAAACGTGCCGTCACCATTATTTCGAAATAATTCATTGGAGAATAAGATGCGATCAATCACCAAATAGAGATCCTCCCATCCATCATTATCATAATCTAAAAAAACAGGTTGAAAGCAAGCATTTGGTGTAACATCAATTCCGACATCCATGGTTACTTCAGTGAACGTTCCGTCGCAATTGCTCCGATATAACAATGAGCGATACTGCACACCCGGATGCAACAGTCCATTGTAATACTTCGCCACGAATAGATCAAGGCAACCATCGTGATCGTAGTCTGCAAAGGCCGCACCCCAGTAATGATAGTTGCCTTGTTCAAGACCTGCGGCGGCGGCGACATTTTCAAAAATCAAATCACCATTGTTTCTCCAAAGTTGAATAGTACCATCATCACGAGTTACGAGAAGATCCTCATCACCGTCGTTGTCGTAATCTGCCCAAAGCACCATTAAAATTACTTTATTTCCCTGATTGGTAATGTTCAAGACGACCTGTTGATATTGCCCGTTGTTATTGAGGTAAAATCTTAGACTGCCCGTTCCGTTTGGGATGGTAAGGTCGTCATGTCCATCATCATTAAAGTCATAAAAACTAACACCATCGCCATAGATGGTTCCCCAGTTCACATTGCTGACGCCAAGCTGTGCGGCCGATACATTCACGAATTGGCTTATAACCTCCAATGGATAGAGGCAAATCAAACCAATAATGACGATAATTTTTAACATATAAATGATATACAAAGCAAATGCGTAAATGTCAAATCACACCATATCAATTCCAAGTAATTGGATTCAACAAGAAAAATGCAATTATTCAACTAAATCGGATCTCCAATATTATTTTGTTGCGAAGGTCCAAATCTTTGTCTTGACTCTAACTTGCATTCAATCATAGCAATGAAAATGTTATTCACAGCATTCTGACTAATTGTTGAAAATCTCAAGGTAATGAATATGGGCTAAAACCTATGCAAAGTGAATTATTTGCTTACGTTTGCTCGCGCCCGCTGTAAATTGGAAATACCTCTTCGCTGCATCATACATTCTTCATTGAATGAATTATCGAATAGAAATGGAATTCTGATTTGTGAAGGTTAATTGTCCTTACTAACCGAAATTGTGTATCTGATTTTGAAAAAAACACTACGTCACATCTTATTGCTATTCTTAGCAGGTACTGTAATGGTATGTTGTGCCGAAAAGCCTGCGAACAATTCAACTACCGATATCGGAAGAAAATCAATCGCCGATCAAAAGAATCCACCATCGGAATCGATACTGGCATTAGGCGTACCTGTGCCAAAATTAGTTTTTGCAGATGACGTAAAAGCTTACATGCGCGATGTTTTGGCTGCGCCAATTCCATCAACATATGTTTTACCTGAAGACATCCGGATCCAATCATTATACGATAATGCCGTTGCAAAAGTGAATGAGCACTTCCCCGAATTTGTTGGACTTGAAAACACAGAACTCTTACGGGCTGTCAAAAACAATCCGATCAAGTACCAAGCATTGATCCTAGAATCAAAGAGTGTAAGAGAAAAATTTTTCCCTGGGTCTCAACCAAAAACGAATAGATAACAAAACATCTAATTTCTAATAATCAAAATCCAAAAAACACATGAGAAGACTATTTACTAATTTATTGATCGCCTTGCTGGTTTCCCTTGGCACAATGAGCTCGAACGCTCAATGTGACCAGATCGGCTATAGCGATCTGACTGGGCCCTGTGCGGTTTCAGTTTGCGCGGCCGATCCTTTTTGTTGTAACAATTCGTGGGATGGTATCTGCGCCGGCGAAGCAGCAGTTGACCCGAACTGTGCATATTGCCTTGCGGCTTGTGAAGATCTCGACCTTGACGGTTTCACGACTTGCGACGGCGATTGCGACGATAATAATGACATGGTGAATCCCGGCATGCTAGACATCTGTGCCAATGGTATCGATGACAATTGTGACGGTACGATTGACAATGTTGCCGGAAGTTGCGATGTTGAAGGATATACTGAACTTACCAGTCCATGCGGAGTATCCGTTTGCGACAATGACCCTTTCTGCTGTGCTACTGCATGGGATGCACTTTGTGGTTCTCAGGCAGCAGCTGATGCAAATTGTGCTTTCTGTTTATGTGGTTGCTACGACAATGACTTGGATGGATTCACGAACTGCGATGGCGACTGTGATGATTTCAATGCGGATGTAAATCCCGGAATGACAGAACTATGTGGCAATTCAATGGATGATGACTGCGATGGAACAATTGATGTCGTTGCAGGTGCATGCGATCAAGCGGGATATAGTGATCTTACAAGCCCATGTGGAGTTGCGGTTTGCAACCTCGATCCATTCTGCTGCAATAACTCGTGGGACGCAATTTGTGCCGGCGAAGCGTCTGCTGAAGCAGCATGCGCATTTTGCCTGTGCGGTTGCTATGATAATGACATGGATGGATTCACCAACTGCGATGGCGACTGTGATGATTTCAATGCGGAAGCTAATCCTGGAATGATTGAAATCTGTGGCAATGGCTTTGATGACGACTGCGATGGAACCATTGATGTCGTTGCAGGTGCATGCGATCAAGCGGGATATAGTGATCTTACTAGTCCATGTGGAGTTGCTGTTTGCAACCTCGATCCATTCTGTTGCAATAACACGTGGGACGCAATTTGTGCCGGCGAAGCGTCTGCTGAAGCGGCGTGTGCTTTTTGTCTTTGTGGATGTTACGACAATGACATGGATGGATTCACGAACTGCGATGG
>JAYTMF010000604.1:0-1008 GCA_043728755.1 Flavobacteriales bacterium | reverse complement strand
AGACAGGAAGAAAAATGGGTATTTTTAATAAAAATCAATCAACATGGATATTCTAAGATTTATAACCTGCGGCAGCGTTGACGACGGTAAAAGCACCTTAATCGGTCGCCTTTTATTCGATTCGCAAGCCGTTTCGCTTGATATTTTAAACGCGATTGAACGCCAAACGAAGGACAAAACGAATGGTCAAATTGACCTCTCGTTGTTGACCGACGGACTACGGGCGGAGCGTGAACAAGGCATTACGATTGACGTGGCATATAAATATTTTACGACAAAAACCCGTAAATTCATCATCGCCGACGCGCCAGGTCATGTGCAATATACGCGCAATATGGTCACGGGTGCGAGCAATGCGGATTTGGCGATTGTGTTGATTGATGCGCGGCTTGGGGTGATTGAACAGACGCGGCGGCACTCTTTGATTGCGTCGCTTTTGGGGATTCCAAACATCGTGGTGGCGGTCAATAAAATGGATTTGGTCGGTTTTGACCCCTCAGTATTTGAGCGAATTAAAGCTGATTATACGTTGATTGCGGACAAATTAGGCATCAAAAACCCCGTTTTTATCCCAATGTCGGCGCTGAATGGCGATAATGTGGTGGATAAATCGGACGCTTTAAGTTGGTTCAAAGGCGGTACTTTGTTGGAACATTTGGAGTCGGTGAATGTGGCTTCTAACGTCAATTTAGACGATGCCCGCTTTCAAGTTCAGTACGTTATTCGCCCAAAATCGGATGAATTGCACGATTATCGCGGCTATGCAGGACGCATTCAAAGCGGTATTTACAAGACGGGGGATAGGGTAGTGGTGTTGCCTTCTGGCATCGAAACAACGCTGTCTGCTATTGAAATGAATCTAAATAAGGTCGAAACAGCTTTTGCGGGTCAATCAGTTGTCTTACATTTGCGCGACGATATTGATATTTCACGCGGAGATTCGATTACTGTTGTTGGTGATGGGCTTCAAACTTCAAACTTTAAACTTCAAACTTCAAACGAGATTTC
>JAYTMF010000603.1:0-4281 GCA_043728755.1 Flavobacteriales bacterium | reverse complement strand
ATTTCAGAATGTATCACAAGCTATCCGGTATGACTGGAACCGCGGAAACAGAAGCCGGAGAGTTGTGGAGCATCTACAAACTCGATGTGATGGTCATTCCAACCAACAGGCCCACTTCCAGGGAGGATAGAGAGGACAAGATTTACAAAACGAAGCGCGAGAAATACAATGCCGTCATAGATGAAATTGCAGAACTGCGCGCTGCAGGTCGTCCAACATTGGTGGGTACAACCACAGTGGAAGTTTCGGAATTGTTATCTAAAATGCTTCGCCTTCGCGGCATTGATCACCAGGTATTGAATGCAAAGCTTCACCAACGCGAAGCTGAAATTGTAGCATTTGCAGGTAGTTCGGGCACGGTGACGATTGCTACAAATATGGCCGGTCGTGGTACTGATATTAAACTCGGAGCTGGTGTAAAAGATGCCGGCGGCTTGGCCATTATCGGTACAGAACGACATGACTCCCGCCGTGTTGACCGTCAATTACGCGGACGTGCAGGTCGTCAAGGCGATCCGGGATCTTCACAATTTTATGTGTCGCTTGAAGATGATCTGATGCGCCTTTTCGGAAGTGATCGTATTGCAAAAATGATGGACAGACTTGGTCTGAAAGAAGGCGAAGTGATTCAACATAGCATGATCACCTCAAGCATTGAGCGTGCTCAGAAGAAAGTGGAGGAAAACAACTTCGGCATCAGAAAAAGATTGCTGGAGTACGATGACGTAATGAACTCACAGCGTGAAGTCATTTACAAGAGAAGAAAGCACGCGCTATTTGGAGAACGACTCAAACTCGATCTGGACAATATGTTCTATGATTTGTCGGAAACGGTTGTAGAAGCGCATCACAATGCAAAAAACTACACCGGCTACAAACTGGATATGTTGCGCTACTTCGGCATAGAAGCCGCTGTTACTCAAGATGAATTTGCAGGTAACAAGTATGACGACATACTTTTCAGTACATATACTGCCGTTGAACATAAATACAAATTCCGTGTTCAAACTTTGATGCAGGAAGCTTTTCCTGTGATCAAAAATGTTTACGAAAACAACATGCAGGGATACACCAATATCGCAATACCATTCAGCGACGGACGCAAAACCATGCAAGTGGCGGTCAACCTTGAAAAGGCGTTTCAATCACAGGGTGCAGAGATCATTGATGCTGTTGAAAAAGGGATTACACTGGCCATGATCGACCAGAGTTGGAAAGAACATTTACGTGATATGGACGATTTGCGCAGCAACGTGCAGTTTGCATCGCATGAACAAAAAGATCCATTGCTTATATATAAGCTCGAGAGTTATAATCTTTTCCGCTACATGATCGCCAAGGTGAATGGAGAGCTGACAAGTTTTCTCATGCATGCACAGCTACCACAAGGCCAGCAGCAGCAAGTAAGACAAGCTGTGGCCCCGAAAGCCATCGACACTTCTCATATGAATATTAGCAAGGCTGAGAGCATGAATCTGCAGCAGCGCACCGGTGCTTCACAAAGTGGAGGGTTCGCCCAACAACAAATGTCACCACAAGGTCCACCAGTGAAACAAGAACCTGTAAAAGCTGAAATCAAAATCGGACGCAATGACCCTTGCCCCTGTGGCAGCGGAAAGAAATACAAGGCTTGTCATGGAGCCTAGGTAGCGAAAGTACTGTTGTGTATTTCGACAGACAGTCCACCGACGCGCTAACGATCTGCATGTCTTTTGCTCAAAAGCGGTATTCAATGTACCGGCTGAGAAAACGTGAACTAATACCGATTAGACAAGTGTAATAGTCCAATCTTTGCTTCGCCAGATTGAACTAAACAATTGTAGCCATCGGCATTTACCACAGTATGATTTCTCTAACATTGGCCTGTTTTATAAATCCCATTGGTGTAAAATGTCCATCCGGACGACGCACATGTCCATTTGCGCTCAATCCCTCTATTTTTTCTACCAATTAACACTTTTGATAGGCGAATACCGCTATTTTTGGTCTTCAAAGTTATCTAAACACTGACCAAAATGTTGTTACCACTAAACCATCGTGTCTATCTATTGGCTCTGATATCTTGTTTTGTTTCCGCTAAATCAAGTGGCCAAGCTCAAATTCAATATGTCATTACTGACATTGAATATGTCTATGAATTACGTCTTGAGTATGTGTCCGACGCAGACGATGTCAAATTACCAAAAGCAATACTTTACAATTTACTCGGAACACATGCGGTATTGAATGTCGAGACTCAATCTCTTATCATCACGTCCAGAATTAATAAAAGCAGACCTGAATTCGCATCAATATTCACCGAACACGATTACACCATTCTCGAATGGAAGAAACAATCACACGACAAAACTGAAAATACAGATGAATAATGAGACAGATCACTTTCATCATATCACTTTGCATAGTGTCTGCTCATTTGTGGGGGCAGGCACCTGCCAATAATCTATGCACGGGAGCTACTTCAACTATTCCAGATGGGACTTGTTACGCAGGGACGACGGTCGATGCCAACGACAATATTGTATCCGAAGTCGGATGTGCAACACAAGCAGGTCCAAACGCGCATCGTGATGTTTGGTATAGTTTCACTGCTACAACCACCACAGTGAATTACAACATCACCTCTCCTTCAGGCTCCACAATTGAATTAATACTCATGAGTGGAACATGCAGTACCCTTGCTTTAGTCAATTCTTCATGTCAAACTTCACCATTAGTGACAACCTTCGCAGGGCTTACAATAGGTCAAACCTATTACTACGCGGTATCATTTCCTTCCAACGTGGGATCGTCCTTTACAACTTGTGTAACTAGTATGGCGACTCCACCAAGCGCAGGACAGAACTGCGCTTCGGCACAGCCATTGTGCAGCAACTCTTCCTTTGGAGGCAACAGCAGTGGTTTTGGAACACAGGAATTGAATTCGTCCAATCGCGGTTGCTTACTTGCCAATGAAAGGCAATCATCTTGGTATTATTTTCAAATACAGACGGGAGGCACATTGGAAATGACTATCAGTCCAACAATCAGCGTTGACTATGATTTTGCTTTGTGGGGACCACTCACGTCTTATCAGTGCCCTGTTGCGGGTAGTCCTATCCGCTGTTCATTTGCGAGTGAAATTGCCACTTTTGACAACACCGGATCTTACAACACCGGATTTGGTCCTTTGGGAACTGAGGCTTCAGATGGTACCGCCGGAATACTCGATGGATGGGCTTCTACCCTCAATGTATTAGCTGGTCAGTTTTATATCTTGTGTATTGACAACTATACCATGAGCAATACACCATTTAACCTTTCGTGGGGAGGGAGCGCTGTATTGTCCTGCGCGCTTGTGCCCATAGAATTGACAGAGTTCAATGGCAAGAAATTCGACAATCACAATGTGATATCATGGACGACAGCCAGTGAAGAAAACAATAAATTATTTGTGCTGGAACATTCAACTGATGCACGATACTTCTATGAAATTTTCACTATAAATGGTGCTGGTAATAGTCAATCCACTCTCAGGTATTACTACCGCGACTATAGATTTAATCGAGAGAAAATAAATTATTACAGACTTCGGCAGATCGATGACAATGGAACAGATTCCTATTCAACAATCATTGCTATCAACAATTTCGATGACAAGACTATACGTTCAATGGTCATTTATGATATGCTGGGAAAAGAGCAAGTGGATGCTCAGAATTTGCAAGGGCTATACTTCATTCTAACGGAATATGAAGATGGAACCTTTTTCACTGAGAAAAAATGGTTTCGATAGCATCAAACAAGCGCGGCATATTCAGCGCCTGACTTTTCCCACTTTTCCATCACGCTGTCCAGCTTACTTTTCAAATCGTTGTACTTGCTGATTTGTTCAGCAGCCTCTTCTTGTTTTGAGTAGTCAATTGCAGCGACCACAGCATCCATCAATTTGATTTCGGCCTCCAGCAATTCAATTTCCTGCTCGCACTTCTGAATTTGGGATTCAATTTTTTTTCTTTGTTTTTCCCTTTCTCTTTGAACTTCCTTTGACATCGTCTCTATTTGAGGCTCCAGATTCTTTTGAACTTTGGGAGCGGCAATCGTTGATTTATTGTTTTCAAAAAGCGCAATGCTTTCTGCCTTTTTCTCTTTGAGAAAATCAAGGACATCACCAGGCCAAGTGCGAAGTCTGTCGGGTTGAATTTCGTAAACGATAGTGGTTAGCCCTTGCAGAAAATCCCTGTCGTGGCTTACAACAAGCAACGTCCCATCAAATCTTTGCAAAGCCTGCTTCAAAACATC
>JAYTMF010000602.1:0-1810 GCA_043728755.1 Flavobacteriales bacterium | reverse complement strand
AACGATACTCATAACAGGCGCCGATGGCCAGCTGGGAATGGAATTTCGACGCCTGGCCGATCAACACCCTCACTTTCAATTTCTTTTTGTAGGAAAGTTGGATCTGGATGTGACGGTGGAAACATGGGTGATGAATCACATACTGGAACAAAAACCAGATGCCGTTATCAATTGTGCAGCATACACCAACGTGGAGCGTGCCGAGGATGAGCCTGAGATGGCCATGTTGGGAAACTGCGCTGCAGCAGGCTTTCTAGCAGATGCTTGCCATGCCGCGGGTTCTTTGCTTGTGCATATTTCCACAGATTATGTTTTTGATGGGAAGAAAAAAACACCTTACAAAGAATACGATCATACGAAGCCGCTCAACATTTATGGCCACAGCAAGTGGCAAGGAGAAAAACTTGTCGGTGAAAAAAGCAAGCGCCATTTTATTATTCGAACGTCGTGGTTATATAGCACCTATGGTCACAACTTTATGAAGACGATGTTGAGGCTGGGCAAGGAGCTTAACGAATTAAAAGTGGTCGCTGACCAGACAGCATCACCCACACATGCCGCGAATCTGGCCACAGATATTTTGATACTTCTAAATAAGGTGCTTGTGCATCAAGAGTCAGTTGATTTCGGAGTCTATCATTACTCTCAAAAAGGTGAGGCGTCGTGGTATGATTTCGCTGTGGAGATCATGCATCAGGCGAAGATGAATGTAACTATCACGGCCGTTAGCAGCGACGCATTTCCTGTCAAAGCCATTCGTCCGCGTTATTCTAAACTCGATCATTCCAAGTGGGAAAAGAATACCGGCCTTTCGCCCATTCATTGGAAAGAAGGGTTGACAGAATGCATGCGACATCCTAAAGAAAGTTGAATCGAGTGTTGAAGAAAATTGGTTGAGGGCAATGGCTTGACTTAATTTGCATCAAGAAAATAATGATATGGAAACAATGACAGATATTTCTTCAACTGCATTGGCGAAAGCGGATTTATGGTTGAATTCAGCTGCGCTAGATGAGCCTTCAAAAGTGCGCATCCGCGAGATGATCGAAGGCGATATGCCGACACTCACTGAATCATTCTATGGCGATCTCGAATTCGGAACTGGAGGACTTCGTGGCATCATGGGAGTGGGTACAATGTGTATGAACAAATACACGGTAGGCATGGCTACACAAGGGCTTGCGAATTATATCAATCTACAATTTCCGGGAAAACAAAGTGCTGTGGCGATTGCATTTGATTCGCGCAACAACTCTAAATTCTTTGCAGAAACCGCAGCAGAAGTGCTTTCTGCAAATGGCATCCGTGTTCACATATTTGAAGACCTTCGTCCTACTCCGCTTCTGTCATTTGCAGTTCGAGAATTGAAATGTCAGTCGGGAATTGTCATCACGGCTTCACACAATCCGAAAGAATACAATGGCTACAAGGCGTACTGGGAAGATGGTGGACAAGTATTGGCGCCGCATGACAAGGGCATCATCGCTGAGGTGAGAAAAGTGACCTCCCCGGATGATGTAAAATTCGACGGTGATGCTTCATTGATACAAACCATCGGACCTGAGGTTGAAGTGGAATACTTCAAAAATCTGATGACCCTCATCCATTCAAAAAGGGAGATCGCACAATCATCCACATTGAAAGTGGTGTACACAAGTATTCATGGTTCGGGAATCACGATGGTTCCGAAAGCCCTTTCCAGACTTGGGTTTCAGAATGTTTATACCGTGGAAGAGCAAGCAATCCCGGACGGAAATTTTTCGACAGTGATTTCACCGAATCCGGAAGAAAAAGAAGCGCTGAGTATGGC
>JAYTMF010000601.1:0-4385 GCA_043728755.1 Flavobacteriales bacterium | reverse complement strand
GAACCATGAAAAAAATAATGGATCCTGATATCATGGTCTTTGTCTATCATTATGAAAAACCAATTGCGTTCTATATCAATCTTCCCGAAGTAAATGAGTTCATGCAATATGCCTATGGCAATTTGAATTGGTTGGGGATCATAAAATTCCTCTATCACAAACAATTCGGCAAGCGAAATACGATGGTCGGAATTGTATTTGGAGTAAGTCGAGAGTACCACGGCAAAGGTGTTGAAGGCGCAATGATTAAGTGGAGTGAAGAAAATATCGTAACCCTCCATCGATATAAAGAAACCATCCTAACTTGGATTGGAGATTTCAATCCGAAAATGATACACATTGCTGAAAATCTAGGCGCGACACTTTATCGAAAACTAATCACTTTCAGGATGATATTGAATCAAGATCTTGAATTTCGCCGACACGAAAAGCTGGATTGACGCTGATATAGAATGACTTCTGAAAACAATTTCCATTAATTCTTAACAAGAGTTGCAAGGCTATGTTGAGTATGTATATTTGCGCCCGCTTTTCAGGAAAGCGAGATGATCTCGTAGCTCAGCTGGTAGAGCAATACACTTTTAATGTATGGGCCCTGGGTTCGAATCCCAGCGGGATCACAAAAGCAGACGAAACTCGAGGATAGTTAACACTGTCCTCGTTTGTTCTTCATCAAAACTGATATTAGCCCTGGTGGTGAAATTGGTAGACACGTACGTTTGA
The DNA here is from genome assembly GCA_043728755.1 of Flavobacteriales bacterium. GTDB lineage: Bacteria > Bacteroidota > Bacteroidia > Flavobacteriales_D > Sanyastnellaceae > JAIBBG01. The sequence continues at coordinate 3,662 of JAYTMF010000601.1, read as the reverse complement.
GGGGCGTATTTCGCAAGATGTGCTGGTTCGAGTCCAGTCCAGGGCACCAATGTGATTCACATTTGGATTTTTGCAGAGGTGATTTTTCCTATGCAATTTTTCAAATAAAAATCATCCATTTTTTCAGGAGTGAAGACCTCCAAAAATTCTTCCGAGGCGCGGAGTTGATGAGACCACTTTTACCGAAGTGGCGGAATTGGCAGATGCGTCCCGACTTCAAGTTGGGATATCGAAAGATGTGAGGGAGATAAAAAATTATTGGAGTGAAGACCTCCACAAAATTCTTCTGAGGCGCGGAGCTGATGAGACCACTTTTACCGAAGTGGCGGAATTGGTAGACGCGCACGTTTCAGGTGCGTGTGTTTAATTACGTGAGGGTTCGAGTCCCTCCTTCGGTACGAAGAGGTCGTCAGGTGTGACGGCCTTTTCAATTTAATTCTGAAAATCCGACATGACTTGAGGAATTCAATGACGCCTCACGTCTGCAAGTCGGGATATCGCAAGATGTGTGGGTTCGAGTCCCTCCTACGGTACGAAGAGATCATCATCATTGATGGTCTTTTCAATTTCATAGCAGATGTTTATTGCTTGATTTTATACCGATTGGACAAGTGTAATAGTCCAATCTTTGCTTCGCCAGTTTGAACTAAACATTTGTATCCATCGGCATTTACCACTATATGATTTCTCAAACATTGGCCTGTTTTAGAAATCACATTGGTATTAGATGGTCATACGCGTCTTCTTGTGGAAGTGAGTTCCGCCGCGTCTTTTGGTTCGTTTATTTGTGAACTTCGCCTCATTGATCAGCAGGTAATCCACCTTGAAGATCGTATAGAAATATCCATCATTGTCTTTCTCATCTCCGCGCTGTTGGCCTGGTGCCGTAACGATGTTGGGCTTGCCTCCATTTGCTGCTCCAAGTGATGGATTCGAGAGATATGCGGCTACATCACCATTTTGCGCGCCCTGATACAATGCTATATCGTTCGCATTATAATACGATGTGCTCACGTCATCAATATAGTCAGTAAACGTATATCGATAAGTCGCTTCAATTCCGAAAGACCAGTTTCTATGCAACCTGACCATGTAGCTGAAGCCAAATGGTATATTTACTTGCCAAAGATTATATGGTTCAGAACCATTTGGAAGTCCTTGTCCTTCGGTAGTTAGCGGTTGCAACATGATCCACTTGTCCTGAAAGCGCACTTTAGGATTGAAATGGAAAAGTCCAACACCGGCAAAAAGTGTAAAATAGGATCCCCGCACACGCCAGGGTGATGATTTAACCTCCGAACGCTCAAGTTTATACTGATGGCCCTTCTTTGCTCCTATTCTAATAAAAAGTTCTCCCATTAAATCCATCTCAAAGATGTCTGATCGGAAGGAAAGATTGCGATTATTTCTATATGACTCTTTGGTGAGTTTGTCGTCACCACTAATACGACCGTAATTAAAATTGGCTCTTCCGTAAAGATTTTTATGGAATGCATGACGAAAACCAACAAACGCGGCCGGATTGAATTGTGTAACTTCAAGGTCACGAAAATCATTGGTACCTACACCGTCCTTTCCTCCAAGGTCTCCAAGAAAATTGGACGCACCAAAACCAAACTCAAAGTGATTAGGGTTGCGCAAATAAGCCTCTTCAACAAAGAAGTCGAACGTCTGGCTTTGCATAACAAACACCAGAGCCAAAGAGAGAATTGTTAGGTTTAAACGTAACACCACTCACAAATATAGGACTGAATCAAACACGAAGCAAGTCCAAACTCAATTTTTGCCCTCTGAAAATTTCGCGAGCAGTGCGAAAAGGGTGATTCCGGCACAGACTGCGACATTCAAAGAGTGCTTTGTTCCGTATTGATCAATCTCTAGCGACCCATCACATTCATCGATGACTTGTTGGGCAACACCTAAAACTTCATTGCCAAGAACAATCGCGATCGTAATTAATCCGTCGAGGCGAAAATCAGAGATCGACAAACTCTGATGCGTTTGTTCCATCGCGTAACATGAAATATTGTTGTCTCGGAGATTTTTCACTATGCTAATAGTGTTTTCCACGCTTTCCCACTTTACAGTCTCCGTAGCACCCAAAGCACTTTTGAGTACCTCCCGGTGAGGCGGTGCAGGTGTATATCCGCAGCAATAGATTTTTTCTATGCGGAATGCATCGGCACTACGAAAAATACTTCCCACATTGAGGCCGCTTCGGATATTATCCAGAATTAGAATGACGGGTAGCTTAGCCGAAGCTTTGAATTCTTCTGCAGAAATGCGACCCAACTCTTCCATTGAACGTTTTTCATTCATGAAGCAAACCTAAGTATATGGCGGTATGTAATCCATATCACTTTATTTATGAAGCAAAAAAAACATACATTTCATAACAGGTGAGCATTCGGCATCAAGCAAAAAAAAAGGCCGACAAAATTTGGCGGCCTCCTGAAATGTACTTTCCTTAATTATTTGATATCAATCAGGAACGGCATTCTAGCTTGAATTCCTTTCATTTGATTGATCTCACGAATATTCTGAAATATGACATATTGATCACCGAGAATTTCCTTCATGATTACTTCATCTTTTTTACCGGTGATCTCTTCAATCATCTTCTTGAATGGATCGATTAGAGTTGGAAGTTCTTTGACGCCATAATCTGTAAGTCCGGCTTTTTCCGCTATGGCTTTGATGCAATCCTGAAGATTTCCGATCTCATCCACCAGACCAAGGTTTTTAGCGTCTTCACCACTCCATACACGTCCCTGACCTATGCTATCGACGTTTGCTTGTGTCATATTTCTTCCGGCAGCCACCTTCGATGTGAAGTCACTATAAATTTCTGTGACCATTTTTTGCATGGCCATCATTTCGGTGGCATCCAAAGGCTTATTAGCAGACACCATATCTGCGTGAGGATTCGTTTCGTATCTATCGAAAGTAATTCCCAACTTATTCTCCCAGAATTTCTGCAGATTGGGGACAATTCCAAATACACCGATCGATCCGGTGATGGTATTGGCGTTGGCGTATATTTTTTCCGCACTGCAACTGATGTAGTAACCACCCGATGCAGCATAATCTCCCATTGAAACATAAAAAGGCTTACCGCTTTCACGAATGAGCATGGTTTCTCTCCAGATCACATCAGACGCCAGCGCACTTCCACCGGGAGAATTCACCCGTAGTACAATTGCCTTCACTTTTTCATCTTCACGAGCCTTCTTGAGTGCCTCAGCAATTCTCTCACTGCCGATGGTCTCATCATCACCTTCACCACTTTCGATGGCACCAACAGCATAAACAACCGCAACTTTGTCCTTCTTGATCGCAAGTTTTTCATTTTTGTTTTTTCCCCTACAGGAAGCATCGTGATAGTCGGAAAGAGAAATCAATTTCATATCAGTATCCTTTGCTGATGCTTCCAAACCAAGTCTAGATTTCAATATGGCAATCACTTCATCGCGGTACTTCAGACCGTCTACCAAATGCGCTTCGGCCACTTTCTCCGGTAAAACAAAGGCGAGTGAGTCCGCATACACATTCAGTTCCGGAACGGATACACCACGAGACTGTGAAATTCCATCCAGCATAATGCGCCAGATATCGCCTACAAATGTTTCAATCTGCAACTTATTTGCATCCGACATGTGATC
>JAYTMF010000600.1:0-6296 GCA_043728755.1 Flavobacteriales bacterium | reverse complement strand
GTTTCAGAGAAGCTGATTGAAAAAGGTTTCATCAGTTTTATTGGTACGGATTGCCATCACATGGGGCATGTGCAACTCACACATGCTGCACGAACTTTTCCACATCTCAAAATGCTGTTGGATTCCGGCAATTTATTACATCATACGCTATAAAGTTGTCGTAAACTGATCAGTTCAATTATACCGATTGGACAAGTGTAATAGTCCAATCTTTGCGTCGCCAGATTGAACCAAACACTTGTATCCATCTGCATTTACCCCTGTATGATTTCTCAAACATTGGCCTGTTTTATAAATCACATTGGCATTATATTATTCACGCGACAAAATCAACCATGTACTTCAGCCAACTGAACTCGAAGTCCGTCCAATTCCTCCTTCAAATGGATTTGGCAGCCAAGCCTTGAATTTTTCTTGACAAAAAAAGCCTGATCGAGCATGGCTTCTTCATCATCGCTCTTCTCAGGAATTTCATGATCAGAAAGAACATAAAGATGACAAGATGCACACATCGCCATGCCTCCGCACGTGCCTTCGACAGGAAGGTCATAGCTTTTGCACAGTTCCATCATGTTCATGTTCATGTCGGTCGGGGCCTCATGTTCATGCGGAATCCCTTCCCTGTCGATCACGGTGATGTGTATTGTATCCTTCACTTTGTTGCTTAAGTATTATTCAGTTCAATTCGACTGGCTCATGCCGCATTGGCAATTTAAAAACCAGTGATTCCATCCACGGTCGTGTATTTCAATACGTAACTCTTGTCGGGGTAAATTCTCTTGAAGGCACTTTGCACCATCAAGGTCGCTTCATGAAATCCACAGAGAATCAATTTCAGTTTTCCTGGGTAGGTATTGATATCGCCTATTGCATAGATACCGGGAATATTAGTACTATAGTCAAAGGTGTTGACTTCAATTGAATTTTTGTTGATATTCAATCCCCATTCTGCCAAAGGTCCAAGCTTAGGAGAAAGACCGAACAACGGTAACCAATGATCAGTATCCATTCGTGTTTTACCATTCAATTCTGATTCGATCATAACAGTTCTCAGATACGAATCACCATTCACACCAACGACTTCGGCATCTGTGATCAGGTCAATTTTACCACTTGAAGCCATATCCATCACCTTTTGGACACTGTCCGGATGTCCACGGAAACTCTTACTCCTATGGACAAGTGTAACATGACTTGCAATGCCGTTGGCCAGAAAAATAGACCAATCCAGGGCACTGTCACCACCACCGCTAATGACTATCTGTTTGCCTTTGTAAAATTCCGGATCACGGACAATGTATTCAATGCCCTTGTCCTCAAATTCATGAATGTTTGCAATGGGCGGTTTGCGTGGTTCAAAACAACCCAGACCTCCGGCAATAGCGATCACCGGCGCCTTGTGCAACGTTCCATATGACGTCGTAACGATGAATTTTCCATCTTCGGTTTGTTCGAATTTCTCACAGCGTTCACCTAAAGTAAATCCAGGTTTAAAAGGTTCAGCTTGTTTCATCAGATGAACTACGAGTTCTCCGGCCAGGACTTCTGGAAATCCAGGAATGTCGTAAATAGGTTTCTTCGGATAGATCTCTGTCAACTGACCTCCTGCCTGCGGTAAGGCATCAATCAGGTGGCAATGCAATTTCAACAACCCCGCTTCGAAAACCGTGAAGAGTCCGCAAGGCCCAGCTCCTATGATGATGACATCTGTTTCTATCATGTATTCCTTTCAAAAAATCGGGCGAAGATACCATTTAATCCATGCCAACGAAGATGAGTAATGTTTTGTCAATTGGTGTAAACAAACATCCAATAATGTAATACTAAATAAAGTTGGTTGTTGATATTCCCTAAGATATTTACATTCGCTTGTCCTCAAAATGCCTCTAATTTCTGATTTATGAAAAAAAACGTACACTTTCTCTGTGCCTTCATCCTACTTTCTATTGTGTCAAATGCACAATGCCCGGGAGGTAGATTTCATGATTTCATTTTTCCTAATTCAATACTAACAAGTGACATCGTCTATGGTTCAAACATTGGCCAAACCGGAACAGAGCAAAGTCTGGTCATGGATGTTTACACGCCATCCGGTGATGTAATGACGGATAGACCGCTGATTATTATTTGCCATGGTGGCTATTTTCTCGGTGGAGACAAAGCCGGTACAGACGTTGTTCCCATGTGTCGCGATTTTGCACGCATGGGCTATGTCGTTGCTTCCATTAATTACCGAATGGGAGTGCCACTGACGCCTCCGTTGCAAACACCGTATGCACAAGCCGTAGTGCGCGCAGTGCAGGATTTGCGGGCTGCCATCAGATGGTTTAGAAAGGATGTGGCAGAAGGTGGAAACACATATGGTATCAATACAGAATTGATCTTTGTTGGTGGTGATTCAGCAGGAGGATTCATGGCGCTACACCTCGCCTATTTACAGGATGACGAACTACCGACTTGGTTGAGTTTATCATTGGCGGGACTCGAAGGTGGTATGGAAGGGCAAAGCGGTAATACGGGATATTCTTCTGATGTAAAGGCCATCTTTAGTGTATCCGGAGCGCTAGGCGATGATACCTGGATTGATGCCGATGACACAACACCCGCATGTTTGTTTCATGGAAACAATGATGCCACAGTGACCATCAACTCCGGTATGTTTTCTCTCTTTGGAGTTCTGGATGTCTCAGTGATTTATGGAAGCAATCCCATCAGCGAAAAATTAGATGAATTTGGAATAGAGTATTGTTACAAAATCAATACTGGTCTTGGACATGTACCTTATATGGGCAATGCTCCGGTCTATACGGAAACCATATCTATCATCAGCAATTTCTTGTCGTCTTATATATGTGATATTCCATTGAATTGTGAAGCTTCAGCTATGTCTGTAAATAATCCATTAAATAGCAATAGCAGTGTGAATGCGTTCCCCAATCCTGCAACGGACTGGCTCACCTTATCCGTCATAGAAACGACTTATACGCATTGTCAAATAATGAATGTCCATGGTTCAATTGTTGGTTCTCAGAGTTTAATCAACGCATCGCGAATTGATATAAGATCACTTCCATCGGGCATTTATTTTTTGCGTCTGGAAGGGAAAGACGGCACAACAACATTGAAGGTGGTGGTTGAATAAAACGCGAATTCGAATTTTGCTGTGTTTAGTTTGTTGTTCTCCGATCGCGAAAGAGAGGCAACACCTGTGAAGCTATTTCCTGTTGATGGGGTTTGTTTGTTGTTATCCGAACTTGAATCATAGGCACTATAAGCGAAGTCATACCTTCTGTCTGGGATTAGTTTGTTGTTATCTGATATCAAAGGCGCGCCAATACACGAGAATTTTTTTGTGAGTTGGTTTTATATTCCACTTTTGTAATACTTAGATTTTATCAAGTTGACACAAAATCTGCAAGGTTGTCAAAGGTTGCACAAGAAATATTTCCATGATGTTTGGTTTTCTCTTTTAAATCTGTAATGGAAGTTCCGGCGGAAAAATAAACTTTAGGAGTATTAGCAACTTTGGGTGAGTAGTCGGTTATCAAAATTATTTTATCAAAAATTTCGTTGCCCCACAAATTGTTTCCTAAATCATGGTCAATAAGAATTACATGAAAACTCATAGTCATTAAATCTGTGACAAGCATTGAATCACCTGCCCTTTGATTTGTTTCCAAGGTAAATTTTAATTCATGGTCCAATTTCATTTTGGTAGCGGAATCTTCAAAAATTAGATTCCTGATTTTCTAAACCTTTAGTGAGCCAATTATGAGCCAATCAAAGTATAGCTTGTTCCTGCACCAATATCACCAGTTCTTTTCAAGATATATAGGTTCTCTGCTGAAATAATTGAGAACATTGCTTGTGGCCAGCCAGTCTGTTGACTCTGATGGCATAAATGAAGCGTGATAGGATCATCCACACGCTAGATAAGATGATAGAAATATTCGCTCCCAGCCAGTGATTAGCCTTGAACACGATGCCTATAAAAACAAGCATGAATGATCCCATATTAAAAATTAATTTAGTACTCATAATTTTACAAGTATAATGTTCCCCAAAACAAATTCCTAACAGCATTGAGTCACTGAATTCACCATATAATATTTCATTAAATGCCAAATCATGAAATAATCCTTGATGAAGCGAAAGCTAACTATTACTCACCTCGAAGGAATCTATACGAATTGAGTTGTCAGACATATCAACGACACGCTTCACAATGTAACATTCTTCCACGCCTTGCCGTTGAACCCAACAAAACCTACAAAATGCAGAGATCAGAAATGAATGCGTCGCAGCATACGCAACTTGCAGAACTAATGGAAACGTTGGCTTCACTGCAATTCAAGATGTCGAGGGTCAAGAACATGTTTCCAACCTACCATCAACATTTACAACACACGTATAATCAAATCTTGCTACATGCACGCCGAAGCAACATTCTTCCGCCGTGGATGACAGCATAGCATATTCATACCTTAAACTAAACAACTAACAACTATGAAAAGCCCTGCGATGCGGGGTTTTTTCTTATTACACCGTTTACGGAAAAAAAATGAAGCCAATGCGAATATTATGAAGTCAATCGCTCGGGATGTGAGTAAACTGTTGCTCTATCTTCTCTGCAAAACCCGAGCAACGTGATGCCGAGCTCCTTCGCAAAATCCACAGCCAACGAAGACGGTGCAGATACAGCCATCAGAAACGGAATACCCGCCATGAATGCTTTGGAGACAATCTCATATGAAACCCTTCCGCTCACCAAAAGATACGTCGCGTTTTTTAATTCAGAATTGTTGAGCAAGTGTCCAATCACTTTATCCACAGCATTGTGACGACCAATGTCCTCCTTGATGGTGAGCATCTCATGCTCTCTGTCAAACGTGGCGGCGGCGTGACAACCTCCAGATTGCATGAAAGCCGTTTGAGCAGCCGACATTGTATGAAACATATCGCTGATGAATGACATATTGAGTTGAGCTGTGGATTTAATTTCCGCAGTATCGGGAAATGTCAATTCCGTTTTACCACAGATGCCACAACTGGCAACAGAAAGCAGATTGCGCTTATTCAACTGAGATTTATCGAGATCAGATTCGGGAATAACTACATTCACTTTTGAGATGAATCCTGTTTCGCTTTCTTCCTTGACATCAATGATTAATTGACCTGACTTCTTTTTATAGACGCCCTCAGTAAACAACAATCCGCGCACGAGGTCGAATTCATGTCCGGGTGTTTGCATGGTCAAAGTGAATGGCTCATCATTGATCGACACCGACAAAGGATGTTCCACCGTGAGTGCGTCAATGACATGCTTGTTGCCATCCGACATAAAACAAATACCATCATACCGCATGGTATGGATAAAATCATTTTTGCTTGTCAGATCATCATCTTGCATCGCTCCATTCAACAGATCCATTTAACATTATCCTCAAAAAGCATGTTGTGCTATGGTGTGGTGATCTATGACAGACCGGTTATTACTCCATTGTTATCGATATCCATTCCCTCACTTGCAGGTATGACAGGAAGTCCAGGCATGCGCATCATATCACCCAGTATTGGAATAAGAAATCCTGCGCCTACTGCAAATTCGAATTCACGCACAGTTACAACGAAGCCTTTTGGACGACCAATTTTCGATTCATCATCACTGAAAGACTTTTGCGTTTTCGCCATGCATACAGGAAGACCACTGATGCCCAGTTTGTCGATGATTTTAAGATCGGTTTCCGCATCCTTCGTATAGATGACGTCATCAGCACCATAAATTTCTGTGGCGATTTTCTTGATTTTTTCCTTCACAGGAATACTCCAGTCGTATAACGGTTTGAAGTTATTCTTGCCCGATTCTACCTCCTTCACCACTTCCGTAGCGAGATCTTTCATTCCTTCACCGCCGTTCGCAAAGCCGCGTGCAATCACTGCTTGTACACCAAGCTTCGCACACTGATCGATGACGAATTTCATTTCCTCCTCTGTATCTGTAGGAAAATGGTTGATGGCGACGGTAGGATTGATGCCAAATTTTTTGCAGTTCTCAATGTGCTTCTCCAGGTTTTCAATTCCTTTTGTTACGCGCTCCATCGAAGCTGTATTGTAATCTTCTTTCTTCGCTCCGCCATGGTGACGTAATGCGCGAATGGTTGCGACAAGTACTATCGCATCCGGCTTCAGTTTTCCATATCCACACTTGATATTCATGAATTTTTCAGCGCCAAGGTCTGCTCCAAATCCAGCCTCTGTGACCACATAATCAGAAAGAGACAATCCGGTTTTGGTAG
>JAYTMF010000599.1:0-3000 GCA_043728755.1 Flavobacteriales bacterium | reverse complement strand
GAAGATCGCAAGCAGGAAAAGACGACTGATTTTTTTCATGTTCAAATATATTTTTGGATCACTTCCTGTAGCTGAGCAGCGCTCATTACTCCGCTTTTGCGCCATAGCATTTTACCTTCTTTGAATATGGCTAAGGTTGGAATACCGCGGATTTCGAGTGACTTGGCGATGGATTCATTCTTGTCGACGTCGACCTTAAGGATTACCGCACCATCACCAATCATTGCTTTTAATTCATCAAGGATGGGCTTCATCATTTTGCATGGTGCGCACCATTCTGCAAAGAAGTCAACTAAAACGGGTTTGTCGCTTTGAATTATTTCTTGAAATGATTTTTTTTCTGTCATGATTAATTTTTGATTTTTCTCGCCAGGCTCATCCACCCACCGCCATTAAATACTTCCGTAAAGCCGGCTGATTTTAATATGGATTTAGCTGAAGCACTTCGCATTCCACTTGCACAACATGTAATGATGGAACGATCTTTTTTAAGTCGTTTCAACTCGCTATTCAGTGTTTGAAGTGGAATATTCATAGCGCCTTGGATATGACCTTGTTTGAACTCGCCGGGAGTTCTGACATCAAGGATTAAAGCACCTTCTTTGACCATGGTCGCGTAGTTCACCTCCGGACCTGATCCGAATATTTTCTTTAGGAATTGAAGCATATTTGTTATTGTTTGGATTGAGTTTGATAATTTACATCGAGCCACGAACCGGCATTTTCACAATCGATCTTGTGTCCGCGCAGAAATACCAAAGCTTGTCCGCTCCTGTTTCCACTTGCACAACAAAGCAATAGAGGTTGCGACATTTTTTTTATTTCTTCCACACGTGACGGAATTTCCTGTAGAGGTATATTGATTGAACCCGCAACGTTTCCACCGCTGAACTCTTCCCGTGTTCTGACGTCTATTATGGTTTGCATTTGATTATGTATTGATTTGATTTGTTTTTTCTTTTGGTATTCGACGTGTTCGGATAGTGTCTCCTATCATTCCGCACAAAGCGGCTCCGTAAAGCATGCTATTCACAGGATGTGCAGTGATCATGCAGCTACCACTATTGCAACCTACGTTGACATAATAGATGTAATACCGATTGGACAAGAGTAATAGTCCAATCTTTGCTTCGCCAGATTGAACTGAACACTTGTATCCATCGGCATTTACCACTGTATGATTTCTCAAACATTGGCCTGTTTTATAACTCACATTGGTATAACATCATCCTATTTTTTTTCTGTTGACTTTTTACTGCTGATTCCGAAAGGCCAGTAAAGCGGGCAGAAGCCAACAAAACGTTTCTCCAGAAATATTGCTGCGACAGCCAACAGAATGATTGCTGTCAAGCCGGCGATGACATTTGTGAAATACAACACCAATACGACAATGGCCGCGTGATGCGAATTGCGCTGTCAAAGGTCATCCTATTCTTATTCATCGTTTTTGAATTTAGAATACAAAGGTCCCCTATTGATTGGGAATGGTAGGTGACCTATATCACAAAGTGCTGTTGACGGCTATTTCACCTCTTGAGAGCACGACCTTGTTTTGTTTTTGGAGTTGATTGAGCAATCTTGTGATGACTTCTCTGGGGGAATTCAATTCCTGCGCAATTTCCTGATGGGTGATTTTAAGCGTGCGTTGACCTGTCGCCTGCACCTTGCGTATGAGATAACTCCACAGTTGTTCATCGAGTTTTGAGAATGCAACGAGTTCAACTGTTTCCAATAAATTTGAAAATCGCAAGGCCTGAATATCACTAATATATTTTTTCCATTCGGGGAATCGATACCACTCATCTACGAATCGAACGGGAACCATGATCATTTCGGTGTCATCTTCAGCTACTGCTTTGATTTCGCTTCTTCTGTTGGCCTGGCAACAACTCAGAGAAAGAGCGCAGGATTCACCCGGAAAAATATGGTAGAGATAAAATTCTTCGCCGTTACTATTTTGAAGTAGAACGCGAATACTACCTTTTGTTACCAGTGGAATGTTTTCGATAACATCACCGGGACTCATCAGTATATCACCGGCCTTCATTTCTTTTAGCACGCCCACGCGATCAACTTCAGATTGCAAAGACTTGTCAATAAATTCAATTGACCTCATGATTATAGCTTGTTTTATAGATTCTTGCTGATGCCGAGTGTGCCAATTTTTTTTCCGAGCTTCACAAAATATTTTTCAAAATACGTGTAGACAAAATAGCTCGTTATCAATGTTAGGAATATAGCAACGATGAATCTAACGGATTCAGGAAGATGAATAACGTGCTTACTTAAATATGCGATTAAAAGTCCTGCGATGAAGTGCATAATTGGATGTAGGAGATACACCGAATAGCTTGCTTCTCCGAGTAATTTTAAAGGACGGTGAATAATATTCGGCAACTCAAATTTCAGTTTATAGAATCCGAAGCAGATCATAAGGCAGCTCAAAGTGAACGCGATCCTTCCGCCGCGGGTGACCAGATGAATTGGGTCATCGCTGGCCGGATAAAAGACAAACAAAAGCATTCCCGCCACCAGAATGAAAAGGTTAATAGCAGACGGCACATTCACCTTTCGGAAAAGATAGCCAATCAAAAAACCGGAAAGAAAGAGAAATACCTGGTTCAGTGGATGGATGTAATTTTTCTGTTGGCCTTCTGCTCCAAGTGCACGAGAGGAATCCAAAAGAAAAAACGCGAAGTATATATAGATACCCAGAAGTATCAGCGACAAAAGCAACAGCGCAAGTTTACTCTTTTTACCGAGCAAAACGAAAACTGGAAAAAACACATAAAACACCAGTTCATTTCCGATAGACCACACACCAATTCCAATTCCCTGATCCCATGCGACAAATCCAAATAAACCGGTGAGATTGAGAATTAATTTTTGCATTTCAGGCATTTCTCCAACAATAAAGTAGATGGAGCCAATGGTGGTCAGCCAAAGCAATGGGAAAATCCGGAATACCCTTTTTATGAAAAAGTCGCGGAGATCTGTAAG
>JAYTMF010000598.1:0-1182 GCA_043728755.1 Flavobacteriales bacterium | reverse complement strand
TCTCGCGTGCTGTTTCCAACACTGCGTTGACACTGTTGGTGCCAATCACATTCACTGCAGGCAGTGCGTATTGATTTTCTATAGCGTGATTGAAAACTTCAGTGACCTCATCACCTACTAACACTCCCGGACGAAAACGCATAGCTGGATATTTTTTTGCGAATGTAAGAAAGCGGGAAGATAGTTGAGCGTTCGCAAACGAGTGCGTTGAGGTGATGTCAATGACGTGATCCAGCACCTCCAATGTTGTGAGCTCTCAAGCAATGGCAACGCAGTGGAAGTAGTGGTATGATCTTGTCATTTTTTGAAAAAGCTAAATCAGCTAATTGTGTGCAGGACAAAATGATGATGCTTTCTTAAGGGCACTTCTAATAACCTCTTTCATGAATCGACCTACTATGAATCATGCTATTCGCTAATCATTTATTTCGATGTTCATTTTGCAGAATTCTTCGTCAAATCTCAGTTCCAGAGCTTAGGCTATGCAACTTCGATTTTCCTCGTCTTCAACAAAATGACCTATCACGATTCACAAAACAGGTTATTAGAAGTGCCCTTTACTTGACGAGTTTGAAAACGTGCTGATCAATTCTGAGATAATAGATGCCTGAAGGCAACATAGATGTTGTTATGTAATGACAAGAAGTTAGGATACATGCAGTTTTCACAATTCTTCCGCAGCTATCATGCAATTGAAAAGTAAAAGGTGCATCTGAATTGATGGTAATCACATCGTTGAAAGGATTTGGAAATACCTCTATTTGATTTTTTATTTCATTCACTGCAAGACTGAGAATTGTAAATTCCTGAGCGACATGACAACCCATTGCATCTGCAATTTCACAAGAGTACACACCTGCAGCTAACATGTCTATCGTTGGCGTTTCGGAATTGCTATTCCACAAAAAAGAATATGGCGCAGTACCGCCAGAAACATATAAACTGATGAAGGCGTCATCACCAGATACTTGTTGCTGAATAATCGTTTCTACAACAAGTTGAGGATTTTCTATCACCGTAAAAGCTGTAAATGCAGAACAAGATGCGTCATCCACAACGGACAATAGATATTCACCGGGGCCAATATTTTGTGGATCGGCGCCATTGAAATCAAAAGTGAATAGTCCGGTGCCTCCGATCGCTTCAAATTGCAACACACCAGATTCACCGAAGCAAACAACC
>JAYTMF010000597.1:0-12882 GCA_043728755.1 Flavobacteriales bacterium | reverse complement strand
GGTTTTTTGTCGGTAAAGTTTTTTAAAGGGTTTTGCCATTGTATATGTAAAGATGACGTAAAGGTTGAAATTCCATAAAAAGAATGAAACTATTTTCGAATTCTGAGGAAAGATGGGCGTTTCACGCTGAATGTTTCTCACTGAACTGCACGGAAGGAATTTCGGAAATCACAGAAATGCGTGAATCATTACCGACGTCTTCACATGCCGCGCAAATCAAGGAAAAGCGACTTCACGACTCATGCTTTTATCACTCTGTCATCATTACATTTCATATTGAGCCGCGTGAGTCTTCAGCAACTTCTGGATATCACTGATCATTCTTTTTTTGTTCAACTGTGAATATCGAAAAATTTCTCTTCCAAATTGTAGCCATTTAAAGTGCAGCGATTAATAACGGATACACAGTGAGCGGCTACAAAGTTTCACTCTTTTTTGATGCAATTTTGAACGAATCGATTCAAAATAGGTGAGATGGATGATGCTTTGAAATGTATGCGGGAAATTGTTGATTATGAAATGCGCGACAAGCGATCACTCTCCACATAATCTTCCAGTGTTGGCTTTGCGATGTAGTCAACCTTGGCCATGATTTTTTCTACATGGTCGGGAATGGAAGCGAAAGAAATTTTGTCATGAAGGAATAATTGAACAGCTACTTCATTGGCGGCATTCAATACGCATGGTGCATTGCCTCCTTTTTTCATCGCTTCGAATGCAAGATCAAGACAACGAAATGTTTTTCTGTCGGGCTGCTCGAATGTGAGTGATGGATATTTCATGAAATCAAAGCGAGGAAAATCGGATTTCAATCTGGTTGGAAATGCGAGTGCATATTGTATCGGCAACTTCATATCGGGCAATCCCATCTGTGCTTTCATGCTGCCGTCTTCAAATTGCACAATGCTGTGTATGATGCTTTGTGGATGTACGATGACGTCAATTTGTTCGGGCTTGAGATGAAACAACCATTTGGCTTCAATCACTTCAAGCCCTTTGTTCATAAGTGTTGCAGAGTCGATTGTGATCTTCGCACCCATCTCCCAGTTGGGATGTTTCAACGCTTGTGCTTTGGTGACACTCGCCAGTTGTTCTCTCGTCTTTCCTCGAAATGGTCCACCGGATGCAGTGAGATAAATCTTCTCAATGTTGTTGTGCCACTCTCCGGCCATGCATTGAAAGATCGCTGAGTGCTCGCTGTCCACAGGATAAATATTGACGGCGTTTTCTTTCGCGAGTGTCGTCACTAATTCTCCTGCTGCAACCAATGTTTCTTTATTCGCCAGCGCAATGTGCTTTTTATTTTTAATGGCATTGATCGTCGGTTCCAATCCTGCGTAACCAACAAGCGCCGTCAACACTACATCAATTTCTGCCGACTCTACAATCTGTACCAGTGCTGCTTTTCCGGCATACACTTTTATATCATGCGACCAAAGCGCATCTTTCACTTCCTGGTATTTCGACTCGTCAACAATGACAACACTGTTGGGTTTGTGAAGTATGGCTTGCTCAATCAACAGCGTCGAATTGTTCTGCGCAGTGAGCACTTCAACCGCAAAATGTTCGTGCTGCGAAGTGATCACTTCAAGCGCTTGCGTTCCGATACTTCCCGTACTTCCGAGGATGGCGATTTTCTTTTTTTCGTATTGCATAGAGGGAGCAAATGTATTGTGTCGGGGTGTAGGTGTTACTAGGTTATTGAGTTATTGAGTTATTGGGTTATTAAGTTATTCTGCACATGAGCGGTTTATTGTAAGGTCGTGAAATGATTTTTTGAAGGGAGTTTTTCGGATGATGTTTTCGAATGGGTCAGTTTTATCGCTGTCGCATTATGTGGAGGACGGGGAGTGTGTAAACTTAATTTTCCAATTTTGGAATAAATGCCACATGTTGTCCTTGCTTCGCGCAATAACCCAATAACCAATAACCAATAACCAACTTGATCCCATGCCCAAAAAATTCCAATCAAAATTCAACGGCGCTCTCGAAGTGAGTTTTCGTGATGGTCGCAAAGTGCTCGATAGTGAGAATGCGAATTACTCTTATGGTTCTGCACAAAGTGTATGGAATAAAGTGTTTAAGAAAATCAGTTTGTTTGATTTGAAAACTGCGCTTGTCTTTGGACTTGGCGGAGGTTCTGTGCTGGATGTACTTCGCAATGATTTTGATTACAAAGGAAAAATTACTGCTGTGGAAATTGATCCGGTTGTGATTCAATTGGCAAAGGAAGAATTCGCTATCGTAGAATCTGCAATATTGAAAATCGTTTGCATGGATGCATACGATTACGTGCTAAAAAGAAAGGGAAAATTTGATCTCATTGTAGTTGACATTTCCATCGACTATACCATTCCGGAGAAAATACTTACATCGCTTTTTTGGGAAAATCTTACCCTGCGAATGAACGGTGGTGGCACCATTGCTTTCAACGCTCTGAACTACACAAACAAGATTTCTCACATCAAAGAAATGCTCACCAATAGTGGTGCAGATGTGAAAGTCATTAAAAAAGTAAATGGAACGAATACGATTGTATTCGCGAAGTATTAACACAACTATAAGAGCTTATATTTCTTGCTGGAGGAAATTCACTTCGACCGGAACAATCTTTACAGCACCCAGCGGAGGAGCCTTAATTTGTGGCCAATTCAGAAAAATAAACACGACGAAAATTGGTCGCATGGGTCGCAAATTGCAGCGACACAGCGGGTGTTAAGCCATGCGGATTGAGCCTAAAATTTGCGATGAAGGAATTGACAAATTTCAAGTTTAAGTGAGAGTTTGAGTATGTCGTATTTCTGTGAGAAAAAGTTGAAACAAGTTATTCATGCTTCACATAAACCCTAACTCAAGCTGCGCTTCCTCACTCATCATACTCTTATCCCACGGCGGATCCCACGTGATCACCACTTTCGCCGCAGTAACGCCATCAACTGTCGCTACTTTGTTTTCAACTTCCGGAGGTAGTGTTTCCGCAACCGGACACGACGGTGATGTCAACGTCATCATGATCGTCGTGTTGCCATCGTCTTCAATACCGATGTTGTAAACGAGCCCGAGCTCATAGATATCGACAGGAATTTCCGGATCGTAGATCGTCTTCAATGCCTCAATGATCTTGTCTTCTATTTCTTTTCTTCTTTCGATATCCATGGTTCATTTTGGTGATAATACCAATCCGTACATTTTCATTTGTTTGATCATACTCGCCAATCCATTGCTGCGCGTTGGTGAGAGATGTTCGTGAAGGCCGATGTCTTTTACAAAGTGCAAATCTGCATGGGCAATGTCTTCCGGCTTCTCATCGGTGAGAACGCGTATCACCAGTGATACCAAACCTTTGGTGATGATCGCATCGCTGTCGCCAGTAAATTGCAACTTGCCTTGCTCGTCCTGTTCCGCGTGCAACCACACTTTCGACTGACATCCTTTGATGAGGTTCTCATCCAGTTTGTAATGTTCTTCGATCAATGGTAAGTCTCTTCCCAATTCAATGATGTATTCGTATTTCTCCATCCACGATGATCGCTGGTCGGGGCCGTCGCCGAATGAATTGAATTCTGCAATGATCTCTTGCTGTTTTTCTTCTATACTCACTTATCTCAAAAGTTGCAGCGCTTTCTTCAAAGCGCCAATGAAAATTTCTATTTCTTCGTTTGTGGTGTAAAGCGCAAAGGATGCGCGCACTGAACCGGGCACTCCGTAGTGATTCCACAATGGTTCTGTGCAATGATGTCCGGCGCGTACTGCTACACCTTGCTTGTCGAGCAAAGTTCCCAGGTCGTATGGATGCACGCCATGAACCTGAAAGGAAATCACACCAACTTTTTCGTTGGCTGTTCCATAAATGCGCAATCCTGCGATAGCGGAAATTTTTTCTGTTGCCAAGGCGAGCAAATCATTCTCGTGTTGCTGTATGTCATTCCAGTGGTGCGAGTGCATGTAGTCGATCGCCGCACCAAGACCAATTACACCTGCAATGTTCGGTGTACCCGCTTCGAATTTGTATGGCAATTCGTTGTACGTCGTTTTCGCTATCGTCACAGTTTTGATCATTTCTCCGCCGCCGCGATAGGGTGGCATGGATTCGAGCAATTCCTTTTTCCCATACAGAACGCCGGTGCCGGTTGGTCCATAAAGTTTGTGTGCGCTGAAAGCATAAAAGTCTGCATCGAGTTGTTGCACGTCTACAGGAAAATGTGCGACAGCTTGTGCTCCATCTATCAAAACTATCGCGCCAAAGGCGTGCGCTCTATCTATTATGCTTTTTATGGGATTGATCGTGCCGAGTGAATTGGAAACGTGATTGATAGCGACGATTTTTGTTCTGGCTGTCAATAAAACTTCCAACGCTTCAATATCCCACTCTCCTTTTTCCGTGATCGGTATGGCTTTCAACGTCACGCCTTTTTCTTCTGCGATCATTTGCCATGGAACGATATTGCTGTGGTGTTCCATCACTGAAATAAGAATCTCGTCGCCGGATTTTAGATTTTGTCGACCCCAGGTTTGCGCCACCAGATTGATGGAATCTGTTGTTCCTCCGGTGAAGATGATCTCTGTTTCACTGGAGGCATTGAGAAAGGAACGTGTCTTTTCGCGAGCGTCTTCGTACTGTGATGTTGCAATATTCGCTAAGTGATGAAAGCCGCGATGAATGTTGGCGTTGTAAGATTTGTAGTAATCGGAAAGCACGTCTATCACCTGCTGCGGCTTCTGTGTTGTCGCCGCATTGTCGAGATATACCAACGGATAGCCATTTACTTCCTGATCTAAAATCGGAAAGGACTTTCGAATGGTTGCTATGTCGAGTGTGCTAGTCATTTTTTTTGTGCGTCAATTTTTATTGAAGCAGCAAATCTCTTTTTATTAATTCTTCTGTAACGTATTTTCTTACAAATGCATTTTCAACTTTGTCGAGCACGTCATTTAAGAATGCTGTCGTCAATAATTTTTTTGCGCTCTCTTCTCCAAGGCCGCGTGACTTCAAATAAAACAAAGCGTTCTCATCCAGTTGACCTGTTGTGCTGCCGTGACTGCATTTCACGTCGTCGGCATAAATTTCAAGTTCAGGTTTGGAATTCATTTGCGCATCATCGCTCAACAGAATATTCGCATTGCTTTGAAAGGCGTTGGTTTTCTGCGCATCAGGCTGAACAAATACTTTTCCGTTGAACACTCCTGTGCTTTGATCGTTCAACATGCCTTTGTAAAGCTCGTTGCTGTTGCAATGAGGAAAGCGGTGATTGACCTTGGTGTGATTGTCAATGTGCTGCTTATTTCTTGGGAGATAAAGGCCGTGAAGATTGGTTTCGATATTCTCGCCTTCCAGTTCAATATGAAGGTTGTTTCTCACCCAACCACCGTCGATGGTAAGCGTATTGATCGTGAATCTTCCGTTGCCTTCAATGTGCACGCGCTCTTCATTCATTAGAAAATTTTCATCCGTTTCTGATTGAATTTTATCCATCACCAGTGATGCATTCGATTCCACAAATACTTGGAGATGGCGATTGGAAAATGACTTGTGATTTGAAGTCGAAACGAATGATTCTACTACATGAAGTTCACTGCTTTTTTCCAGTTGAATTTGAACCAACGGCTGCGCCATGCTTTTTTCCGTTGCCGAAATGTGAAGTATGTGAAGGCTCTGTTGGGCCTGTATGTTTTTCGACACGTCAATAGAAAGGACACCCGTGCAATAGGCAGTGTGTATGGCGTCAAATACATTTTCTGAATTGCTTTCTACTTCAAACTCTTCCAAACAAAGTTCAGAAAGGACTATGCCGTCTTCAGCTTTTATTTTTGATAATGCAGCATCATAAAATCCATTGACGAACACGATCACACTTGCATCAAGACCGGGAATAAGAAAGGGTTCGATGTCAATGGCAGCGGTGTTTTTGACAATGTGCCAGACTTCACTTGTGATACGCGCAGTACGTGTGTATTTCCACTCTTCTTTGCGCGTCGTTGGAAATTCCATCTCTGCGATGGCGAGTTTCGCAAGGGCAACTTCCTCCGGAAATTCGTGCAATAAAACGGACTCATGATTCGAGAGTCCTTTACAGAATTCCAACGTCTTCGATATTTTTTCTTCCACCATCATTATTTCTTGAAGAATCTTTTTATTGTTGTTTGAAGCTTATTTACCTGCTTCAAGTTTTGTTTCCAGTTCTTCTTTCACCCAGTCATAACCGCGCTCTTCAAGCTCAAGTGCGAGTTCTTTTCCACCGCTCTTCACAATGCGTCCCTGATGAAGCACGTGTACAAAATCTGGAACGATATAATCGAGTAATCGCTGATAGTGTGTGATTACGACAAAAGATCTTTCCGGTGAACGCAAAGCATTTACACCACCGGCAACAATGCGCAATGCATCGATGTCCAGTCCGCTGTCGGTCTCGTCCAATACTGCGAGCGTTGGCTCGAGCATCGCCATCTGAAATATTTCATTGCGCTTTTTTTCTCCACCGCTGAAACCAACATTCACCGCGCGATTCGCAAGTTGTCCGTCGAGTTCAACGAGCGCAGATTTTTCCTTCACCAGCTTCAGAAAATCCTTTGCTGTCAATGGTGCAAGTCCTTTGTGCTTGCGCATTTCTCCAACTGCCGCTTTGAGGAAATTCATATTACTCACGCCGGGAATTTCCACGGGATATTGAAACGCGAGAAAAATTCCTTCACGTGCACGTATCTCAGGAGCCACTTCCAGCAAGTCGCTGCCATGAAACGCAATTGTGCCTTCGGTCACCTCGTAATCTTCTCTTCCCGCTAGTACCGCTGCCAACGTGCTTTTTCCCGATCCATTCGGACCCATGATGGCGTGAACTTCTCCCGGTTTAACTTCCAATGACAATCCGCAGAGAATCTCCTTTCCGTCGATGCTTGCATGTAAATTTTTTATCTCGAGCATATTTGATATCCTTTATTAATCGAATTTTTGATGTCCTTCACATTCATAAAACTAAGCCTTGCGTCAAACTTTGAACTCCGAACGTTGAACTATGATTTTTTCAATTTGCAACTTTCAATGTGTGTTTAACCGACACTTCCTTCCAATGAAATCGCCAACAATTTCTGCGCTTCTACAGCAAACTCCATAGGCAGTTTATTCAATACTTCTTTTGCATAACCGTTCACGATCATGGATATCGCCTGCTCTGCACTCAGTCCACGTTGCAGACAATAAAAAATCTGGTCTTCTCCAATTTTTGACGTAGTGGCTTCATGCTCCACTTTCGCGCTTTTGTTTTTTACTTCTATATAAGGGAAAGTGTGCGCGCCACATTTATCACTCATCAACAATGAATCACACTGCGAGAAATTTCTTGCATTGCTTGCACTCTTGTTGATCTGCACAAGTCCGCGGTAGCTGTTCTGACTTTTACCTGCACTTATACCTTTTGAAATGATAGTACTCGTTGTATTCTTTCCAAGGTGAATCATCTTCGTGCCGGTATCGGCTTGCTGATAATGATTGGTGACTGCAACAGAATAAAATTCTCCAACGCTGTTGTCACCTTTCAATATGCACGAAGGATATTTCCATGTGATGGCACTGCCTGTTTCAACTTGTGTCCAACTGATCTTCGAGCGATCACCTTCACAAATGCCGCGCTTTGTAACGAAGTTGAAGACACCGCCTTTTCCTGCTTTGTCGCCCGGATACCAATTCTGAACGGTGCTGTATTTGATCTCAGAATCGCGCATGGAGATCAACTCTACTACTGCTGCGTGCAATTGATTTTCGTCACGTTGTGGCGCTGTGCATCCTTCGAGATAACTCACAAAACTGCCCTCATCGGCTATAACCAACGTTCTTTCAAACTGTCCCGTACCGCCTTCGTTGATGCGGAAATAAGTGGAAAGTTCCATCGGGCATCTTACTCCTTTAGGAATGTAGCAGAAAGAACCATCAGTGAATACTGCTGAATTCAGCGCTGCATAAAAATTATCATTGCGAGGAACCACTGTTCCAAGATATTTCTGAACCAATGCAGGATGCTCTTGTACGGCATCGCTCATCGAACAAAAGATGATTCCAAGCTCACCGAGTTTTTCTTTGAATGATGTCGCAACAGAAACGGAGTCCATCACAAAATCCACTGCAACTCCTTGAAGTCTTTTTTGCTCTTCCAATGAAATGCCAAGCTTATCCATCGTCTTGCGCAATTCCGGATCGAGCTCGTCCAATGAATTGAGCAATTGCTTTTGCTTAGGTGCTGAGTAATAGGAGATGGCCTGAAAATCGGGCTTGTTGTAAGTGACATGTGCCCACTCAGGCTCTGTCATTTTTTGCCAGATCGCAAATGCTTCGAGCCGCCATGTCAACAGCCACTCAGGTTCGTTTTTTTTCTTCGAAATAAGACGTATAGTTTCTACTGTCAGACCTGCCGGTGCTTTGTCGGATTCTATGTCGGTCGTAAAACCAAACTCGTATTCTTTTGATGTTACATTTTCCAGTAACTCGTCGCCTTCGTAAGCCATTTTATTATTTCAAAATTCAAAGATTTATGATTCAAAAACTCCCGTGGACAACTTCGCTTTATATCGAAAACGACTCGCCACAACCACATGTTCTGTTGGCATTCGGATTTTTGAAGATGAAGCCTTTGCCATTGAGACCGCCGGTGTATTCGAGTTCAGTTCCTACCAAATACAAGAAACTCTTCCGATCTACAACGACTTTCACACCGTTGTCTTCAAATACCTGATCGCCTTCTTTCATTTCATGGTCGAAGGTGAGCTGGTACATCAATCCACTGCATCCTCCTCCTTCAACGCCTACGCGCACAAACGATCCTTCTGGATGATTTTCCGCTGTCATGAGATGCGAGACTTGCTGTTTTGCGCTTTCTGCTACTTTTATCATTTTCGTGTGTGTTAAACCCCTGAAACCCCTATTCAGTTTGCGTTTTTAACCCTTATTTAGAAATACTCTAAATAATGAGGGGCTCAAAAATAGCTTCATTAAGGTATTCATTCCAAATGATTCGGGCTAAAACAGAACGCTTGCCACGTAAATACCATAAATGTTGACATACTTTATGGAAAAAAGGGACATTGTGGTCTCCTATGAAATCTTTCCAAATGAAAGTCAGCGGATAGATATCTCCTTGTATTCTGTTATTCTCGCATGTTCATTGACTCTGATGGCTGGCACGCAGTCTTCTTGTGATGGTGAGGATGTAATAGCAATGTGATTTATGAAACATTGGCCCGTTTTAAAAATCACATAGGTATTATTCGGTTTCGGTATAGCTGACTTTGCTTCCACAAGATGGTTGTATCCTCAACATTTGCAATCGCGATTTTGATCCGAACCAAGTCATTGGAATCGGTGATGTATAACTTTTTATAGGCGCTTTTGATAGCGATATACAACAGTATGATCTCATCAATGATGATCATGTTGATTTTCTCGATCTAATTATCCTGTTGTAAAATTTTCGATACAACTGTGATTGAAATTTTTACGAACTAATTCAAAATGACACTGCCGAAGTAGCGCGCAATTTCCAACTTGGTTTTGTCGAGCAATATTTTTTCTCTCTGAAGTGCTTCGAGTTTTTCTTCATCGTCAATCACCTCCGCAATTTCTTTGAGCAATTTTTCTGAAATCGACATCACTCTTCTTAACTTAAATCTGAAAATACAATCTTTTGCAGCTTTAAGTAATTGCATCTCTTCTGTTTGTGGATAGATATGATGACGTGTTGTCCAGTTGTCGCTCATATTATGTAGACTCACCAGCATAGCGGAGCTTTCTGCCGAAATACCTGAATCCTGGTGCTGGGTGAAATCTGATGTATTGGGAATCTGATCACGGCCGATAAACTCGATGTACTCTTTGAAAATATTGGAATACACTTCTGTTTCAAGTTGAATATCGTCTTGCTCGATATTCGCCACTAGATATTCTGCAACACTCACATTGTGTTTTTCTTCGTGGCCATCTTCATTGATCAAACTGATTTCAATCGGCTTATCCCCGTAATTCAAAAGCAGGCGTATCAGATCTTTTTCTTGGTAATAAAGCGAAAATTCTTGCTTGATTTCTGCATCTGGAACACCATCCATGGGCATTTCCGAAAGGATCGGAATGTCTTCCTGAGGCGTGTTCTTATTTTCTTTCTTGTAGTTGGAAACGATGACCTTGTTCAGTTCGGTCAACAATACCTGCTCCTGAATGTTGAGCAAACGGCTGCACTCTTGAACATAAACGCTGCGTGTAATTCCATCGGGTATCAGGGCAATGCTGTCAACGATTCCGCGGATGAGTGCCGAGCGCTTCACAGGATCGTTGCCGGCGTCTTTAATAAGCAGCGATGTTTTAAACGTGATGAAATCCTTCGCATTCGAAAGGATGAATTCCTGTATTTCCGTTGAGCTGTACTTGCGTGCAAAACTGTCGGGATCATCGCCATCGGGAAAAAGAAGCACACGCACGTTCATGCCTTCTTTCAGAATCATATCGATTCCGCGAAAGGATGCTTTGATACCCGCGCTGTCTCCATCATAGAGAATCGTGATGTTCGGCGTGTAGCGGCGGATCAATCTTATCTGACCTTCTGTGAGACTCGTTCCACTGCTCGACACTACATTCTCAACTCCCGCCTGGTGCATGCTCACAACGTCCGTGTAACCTTCAACGAGGTAACACATGTCGTTCTTTACAATGGCGTTTTTAGCCAGATGTAATCCATAAAGTACATTGCTCTTGACATACAATTCACTCTCCGGTGAATTGAAATACTTCGCAATTTCCTTTTCGGCTTTCAATGTTCTTCCGCCAAAGGCAATCACTTTACCACTGATGTTGTGGATGGGAAACATCACTCGTCCCCGGAAAAAGTCATAGGGCGCACCTTCTCGCTCACGCGTGAGGCCGGCTTTGATGAGGTATTCGAGTTGATAGCGACTTTCCAGTGCGGCTTTGGTCATGGCATCCCAACGATCTGGACAATAGCCGAGCTGAAATTTTTGAATGATGTCGTCGCGAAATCCGCGCTCATGAAAATAAGAGAGTCCGATGGCTTTGCCTTCGTCACTAGCGAGCATTTGATCCTGAAAATATTTCGCGGCAAACTCACTGACAATACTCAACTGTTCCCGCTCACTTTTTTCTTGCTGCTGCTCCTCACTTTGCTGGTCTTCTTCTATCTCGATCTGATATTTCCCTGCCAACCAACGCAGCGCTTCCGGGTAAGAAAGTTTCTCATGTTGCATGAGAAAATCAACTACGTTTCCACCTTTTCCGGATGAGAAATCCTTGTAAATTCCTTTCGCTGGAACAACAAAAAAAGAGGGCGTTTTTTCGTTGGCAAAGGGTGAAAGTCCTTTGTATGCAGAACCGCTTCTTTTCAGATGCACAAATTCACCGACCACGTCTTCAATGATGGCGGCCTGGTATATTTTGTCAATGGTATTGCGGCTAATCAACGATTATTCGATTTTGTCAAGTGCACAAAATTAATGAACTGATAGGAAGGTTTCGATTTGTTGGTAAACAACCTATCTGCAATACCAAATGCATTTTTGTGTTTCTTGCACCCTGATGAAACGAAAGGAGTCGCTCCTTCTACTGGGATTTTTTCTACTCAATCTTATGCAAGCTGCATTCACCGATCTCACGGGTGATGAAGCGCTGTACTGGATGCATTGGAATAATCTCGATTGGGGTTTTCGCGATCATCCGCCGGCGATTGGAACATTGATCGGTATGGGTTATGCTTTGTTCAGCAATGAAATTGGCGCTAGGCTGCTGGTAGTCGTTGCCGGAACTTTTACCGTTTGGTTGACATATAAATTGACTCAACCTAAAAGATTGTGGCTATTCGCGCTGTTGGTGCTGTCAATGCCATTTCTCAATATCTATAGTTTTATAGCTACACCGGATGCACCGCTGCTCCTCGGTGTTGTATTGTATTTCACAGCGCTGAAATTATTTATGGAGAAGCAGGACGCTTGCCACACCTTATTCCTGGGGATAGCCATGGCTGTGATGGTTTGGTCTAAATACCATGGCGTGTTCATCATCGTTTTTTCGTTATTGCCATTGAGAAAATTCTGGTTCAATAGTAAGTTCTGGATCGCGGCGCTCACAGGAATCGTTTTGTTTTCTCCTCACATCATCTGGCAGATCGCAAATGATCTTCCTACCATTAAGTTTCATCTCAATGATCGCAACTCAGATGCATGGGAATTGAAACATATTCTGGGATATGCCGGGGGACAGTTTTTGGTCTTCAACCCATTTGTTTTTGTACTCATCATTTTTGTGATGATCTCAAGTAAACCCGCAAACCTTTTTGAAAAATCACTGCGTTGGATTATCAATGGACTGCTGATCCTATTTTTCTTCAACAGTTTTCGCGGTCGGGTAGAGCCTCACTGGACTGCACCTTTGGCCATCGCGATGATTTATCTGATCATCAAATATTGGGAAGCAAGGCCGCCGCAAAGGAAAATGATCACTGGCCTGTCTACGATTACCGCACTCATTTTGATGGGTCGTATTTGCATGATCGTTGATATATTACCTCCGTTGTACCGCGAGTTTCATCGCGACAAGCCGAAAGTGCTGGCCATTCATCAACTGGCAGGTGAGCTTCCTGTATGCTTTATGAATACGTATCAACTTCCCTCGTTGTATATGTTTTACAATGGCGGTATTGCGCATTCCATTAATAATGTGGAGGGCGGTAAAAATCAATATGATTATTGGAACTACAATGAAGCGATCAATAAAAGACCGTTCCTTTTTGTGGCGAGTTATGAAGCACCTGGATTCACTAAGGATACTGTCGGAAAGTTTGCTTTTGATGTGATGAAGTACGACGACTTGCCTGTTATGCATGGACTGAAATTATGGAC
>JAYTMF010000596.1:0-1560 GCA_043728755.1 Flavobacteriales bacterium | reverse complement strand
GAACAAAGCTAGCAATGTGTCATTATATAACTCATTTCGTTTTTACTTTTACCATCATGCAAATTGCTTTTCTGATCATCGGTCTGGGTGTAGGGTTTTTGTTAGCCTGGTTTTACTTCAGGTTGAAGTCTGCCCAGGAATGGAATTCTTCAGTTCAAGATCATCCTGTTGTTCAGGAATTGCGCAGAAGCAATGAACTTCTTGCAAAGGAAGTGGTGGTTGAGCGTGATGCTAAAGTGGAGGGATTGAGATCGCTCTCCTCATCCGAAGCCAATCTCGCGGCCATGCACGTCAAACTGAAGGAGCAGGAACAAGGAATTCAGAAGATCAGAGAAGATTTCACCAAGGAGTTTGAAAATCTTGCCAACAGGATCTTCGATGAGAAATCTCAAAAATCAACTCAGCATAGCAAGGAACAATTGGATCTCGTGTTGCGACCGCTCAAAGAGAAGCTTACAGAATTTGAAATTAAAGTTGAGAAAGTTTACCACGAAGAAAACAAGGACAGGATCAATCTAAAAGCAGAGATCAAAGTTCTTGCAGATATGAACAAACAACTTTCGAGTGAGGCGAATAATCTCGCAACGGCACTAAAAGGCGACAACAAATCGCAAGGCAACTGGGGAGAGTTGATCCTTGAGAAGATACTCGAGCGAAGTGGTTTGGTGGAAGGCGTAGAGTTCAAAACGCAAACCACTACAACGAACGTGCATGATGAAACCATTCGACCGGATGTCGTTGTCTTTCTGCCTGATGAAAAGCATCTCATTATTGACAGCAAGGTGTCTTTGATTGCATACACATCAATGGTGGAGGCGTCAGGAGAAGATGATCGCGCTCGGCAATTGCGGGCACATTGCGAAAGCGTGCGTGCGCACATCAAGCAACTTGGAGATAAAAATTATCATACTGCTCGTGGATTCAACAGTCCTGATTTTGTTTTGCTTTTCATGCCGATTGAAGCTGCATTTTCGGCAGCGATGCAATCAAGTGAAGATCTTTATAACTATGCCTGGGACCGGAAAATCGTTATCGTTTCTCCCACCACTTTATTGGCCACATTGCGGACAGTTTCGAGTATATGGATGCAGGAAAAAAGGACACAAAATGCCGAGGCTATTGCCGAGGAAGCCGGAAAACTTTATGACAAATTTGTAGGCTTTACGGACGACCTCGTAAAAGTGGGAGTTGGTTTGAAAAAGTCGCAAGAGGATTATTCTGAAGCGATGAAGAAATTGTCTGAAGGAAATGGGAATTTAATAGGAAAAGTTGAAAAACTTAAGCATCTGGGAGCAAAGAACAGCAAACAGATCAATCAAAAATTAGTCGAACGATCTTCAGAGGAATAAGGTAGCATGAAGGAAAATATCATTTATTTCGCTTTTATTTTTCTGCTTGCCGCTTGCACCTCGAGCGACACGGTTCAGAATGGATCGTATAAGTATCTCTACGACTACGAAAGCCGTGAGCTTCACCCCGAATATGTCATTTATCATCACACTGATGATTCCAGCACTGTCTTCTTTAGAGTTCGATCATCTGAACTACTCTACGCGCGCA
>JAYTMF010000595.1:0-3782 GCA_043728755.1 Flavobacteriales bacterium | reverse complement strand
CTTACATGATTATGCTTATCCTAAACAATAGAAGCATCGCAGTCGTGTATTGAATGCTGGTATTACTTTATTGAATGGAACTTCTATTGTGCTGAAAAAGTAAATGTGATGGTTCCGTCCTGTTTTTTCTGAGCATCTGCCTTGTAATTGAATTTCCACTTCAATGCATATTTCTCAGATTCTGTTCGCAAGCAATCATCCATCGATGATTGCGATTCGTCGATCCGTGCATCAGTGACTGCACCCAAATTGTTGATGGTCACTATGACAATCACTTTACCCGGTTGTTTACAACGATAGGTTGGCACAGGGTTGTCCAATGCATCACGTCCTTTCATGTCATAGGCAGCGGTTACCCGGCCACTATAACTTTTGTTATTCGCTTTCTCTCTATACCAGTCGTATTCACTTTTTTTCTTGTCCGTGTTTTCTCCGGTTTTGCCGTCCAGTTTATTTTTTACAGTATAGTCCGGCTGACCTTCGCTGAGTTTCGCAAATTCCTGCGCTTCCACGTTTTTTAGATCATTCATGACCTGCTCATTCATTTCTTCTTTTGTCATGCCGCTATAACTTCTTTGCTCAGACGAACGCAGTGCATTTTCATTGGCGATGAGATTTTTTAATTCTTCATACCGTTCTGTAAGCTCTTGCGGTTCTTCAGGTGGCGGAATCTTTTCCTCTTCGATCATATCCATACTCAATTCCTCATACACAACATCTTCCTTCGCCATGCGATTGTCCTTTGTGAGCATCTGAGTGACGAACAGAACGAATATGTGTATCACCAGCGACGCAATAATCGCTTGCATAAAAAGCTGTGAACCGCCGGATGCTTTTTCATCCAACGACTTCAGAAATTCTTCCGAACGTTGCTTATTGAGCTTCATGGATTTCTCCGGAGCCATTCTTTTTTGTATTGAGTTTTTCCGGCTTTCCGCCATAGTGAATTGATCCGCTGCCATTCAACTCGAGATTCATCTCTTTGGCAGCAAAGACTGATACAGCTCCAGACCCATTGAGGTTCACTTCTCCTTCTTTGGCTATGAACAGCAGCGCATCACAGGTACCTGATCCGTTGCTTTCGATCTCTATCTTATGGCCGTTACCACTCAATTCCACGCTTCCGGAGCCATTGAGATGTAATTCAAGATGATTCGTCCTGACGATAGCAGAAATATTCCCCGAGCCATTTTGACTAATTTCGAATTCATCCGAAATCAATTCTTCACCACAGGTGATATTGCCAGAACCATCATTGGAAATCTTGTCGATTTTATCGATGTCAACATAGACAATTACGGGTCGGTTGGTCTTTACGCATCCTTCCATATCAATTTCCAACTTGTTACCGGAAACTTTTGTTGTGATGACCGGCATGAGATTGGGCTGCGCTTCAATCATCACGTTGTTTTTTTCATCCATGGATTTATGTCGGATGATTACGTCTGCACTGCATTTCAGCTCAATGGCGGTGAAGGCTTTTAATAAACGATCTTCGCTTTGAACATCGCCAGTCCCGGTGATGCATTGTCGACAACCCGAGATGATCGAAATCATAGCCAAAAGCAGCAATGTGAAAAGGCTCTGTTTCATTGGATTTTACTTGTTTTTGCGAAGATACGCTTTACCGGGAGGAAGATTTTCCGCCTTTTTAGCATGCGATTAACATCTTTAATCTGAAAAAGGTGTTTATCTTCGCCAAAGGTTGAAACCATTAACTGCTGAAAGGCGTTTGACGGGAGCACTATTAAATTAAGACATCAAAACAAAATAAAACAAACACAATAGAAGTATGAAAAAGTTTTTTGCAATCATCGCCCTTGTGGCATTCGTAGGAGTGATTTCTCACGCTCAAACTACAAGCACTGACAAACAAGCGCCTGCAAAACAGGAAGTGAAGAAGTGCACTGAAGCTGAGAAAGCAAAATGTGATAAGGTCGCAGCTAAGACCGGTGCTAAATGCGAAACGCATGACATGAAAGCTTCTACTGATGCAAAGGCCGCAGTAAATGCAACTGATGCTCCGGATGTTACAGGAACAAAGACAGAGAAGTCTTGCGACAAGGCGAAAGCTGGTTCTTCCTGCAGCAAAGGAACAACTTCTGCCGGCGGATCTTGCTGCCAGAAAGGTGGTGCAAAAGCAGAAGCAAAAGCAGCTCCAACGAAGGATAAGAAGAAATCAAAAGGAAATACTGTAGCGGTGGTTACAGAGAAGAAGTAATGACTTTTTTCGAATTTGAAATGGCCGTTCATATTGAGCGGCCTTTTTTATTTAACGTTACCGTGTGTTAAGCATTTCGCTGATGAATTGCTGGCAGTGTGCAATGTGAAGCCGTCAACATATTTTGAAAGGTCGTCCTTATTTCATGACAATGATGAGAGAACTTTTTTTGAATGACGTGTTAATCTTTGATGAAAGGAAATCACGCGATATTATTCAATAACTCAACAACAAATATGTAGGGCACTTCAAAAATCTGTTTTGTGAATCGCGATTGGTCATTTTGTTGAAGACGAGGTATTACCGAATGGACAAGTGTAATAGTCCAATCTTTGCTTCTCCAGATTGCTCTAAACACTTGTATCCATCGGCATTTACCACTGTATGATTTCTAAAATATTGGCATGTTCTAGAAATCACATTGGTATAAATCGAAGTTGTATATCCTTAGCTATGGAACTGAGATTTGACGAAGTATTCGGCAACGTGAGCTTCGAAACAAATGATTAGAAAATAGCAAAATTCATATTTGGTCGATCCATGAAAGAGGTTTTTATAAGTGCCCTTCACTTCAACCCAAAATGTTTCTCCGCCATCTCGCGCACATTGTCGCCAATGGCTAGCGCTGCGGTGGCTGCTGGTGAGGGTGCGTTGAGAACGTGGATGCTGTGATCGGTATACTCGATACGGAAATCATCACGAGTGTCGCCATCTTGTCGCAAGAGCAATGCACGCACTCCTGCGCGACCAGGACGTATGTCGTCCATCGTCAATGATGGTATCAATCGCTGTAGTGTTTTCAGAAAAAGTCTTTTTGAAAATGCACGGCGATATTCGTCTACGCCAAACTTCATGTTGTTGAAGAACATACGCCATGTGCCGATGTAAGTGAGTGCATCGAATGTATCCGTCAAACTGAAATCTGTTTTTCCGTAGCCTTCTCTTTTGAAAGTGAAAACGGCATTCGGCCCACATTCAATTTCGCCATCCACCATTCTCGTAAAATGCACACCGAGAAATGGAAAATCAGGATTCGGAACAGGATAGATCAAATGTTTTACTTTGTGTTTTGCCTGAGGTGTGAGTTCATAATAATCGCCTCGAAAGCCGACTACTTTTTCTTTGAGTTGCACGCCGTCTTTTTTGGCGAGTCTGTCGGCCTGAAGTCCACCACAGAAGATGAGTTTACCCGCGCTATAAATTGCCTTGTTCGTGATCACGCGCATCATTGCTCCATCTCTTTCAAAAGCCATTGCTTCTTCTGAAGTGTGTACTTCGCTCATCGTTTGTTTCGACACTACAATCTCAGCCATTTTTTCTGTTGCTCCGCGAAAGTCAATGATGCCGGTGCAGCCCACGTGTATGCCCGAAATGCCAATGCAATACGGTTCTATCTCGCGTATCTCATTTGATGTCACTCTACGCATGCCTTCGATGCCATTCTCTATTCCGTTGTTCCAGATTTTTTCCATGTGTGGTAGCTCCATGCTGTCTGTCGCTACGATAAGCTTTCCACAAATGTCATGTTTGATGTGGTGGTCTTTTGCGAACTGAACAATCT
>JAYTMF010000594.1:0-3885 GCA_043728755.1 Flavobacteriales bacterium | reverse complement strand
CTCGAGGTTTCACTCTTGCTATTTTACGCAGCCCGACCGCAAGTTTCTTCTTCTTCGCATTCGCTCTGCGGCGGTAATACTCGACATTAATTCGCTTCATGATTTTTCTTAAGTGGCCGTAAAATTAGGTGGATGAATGGCTGAACGCAGCGATGTCAAATTAGTTTCTATGCCTGTTGTGTTGAAGAAAATCTGATGCCTTGGTTGGAAAAGAATTGCAACACACATTGAGGCATTCAGATCTGTTTTAGAAAAAAAAAGAGCAAGCCCCTTCTATCGCACCGCTACAACCGTCTGCCTTTGCTGCCTTCCGACCCTGGAGGATTGGACAGGAGCTGGTCGTAGAAGACTTGCTCTTTGGCCGCGAAAGTAGTATGGTTTTTAAAAAATCAAGCGTTCATAATTATAAGATGAGAAAATTTCAACATAGTTTGCGCGCATATCTTTGAACGCAACAGTAAAATCAATCAATCTAAAAATTATGGAGAACATAGACTTCGCGAAATCAGAAAATCCTGATACACCAAGAACGGGTCTCGCAATGATGTATGCACTTATACTTAGTGCAATAGGAATCGTATTCATGATCATCGGACATTTCACGGGTTGGGAAATGCAATCATGGTCCTACCGAATAACTTCATGGATCATATCAATAGGAACTGTGTTTTTTATTGTGAAACATTTCCGCGATGAACGAAACAATGGAAAACTCCGATTTGGTCAGGGCGTGGGATTGTGCAGTCTCACCGGCCTGTTCGCAGGTTTGATCACCGCAGTATTCTTTTATTTCTTCATCAGCTACATCGCTCCTGAATTTGTGACGACCATTCAGGATCAGGCCATCAATGACATGATGGAAAGAGGAATGAATGAAGACCAAATTGAAGAAAGCATGAAATACGCGGGTATGTTTATGAGCGCAGGTTTCATGTCTGTCATGGCATTGGTGGGTACTGTAGTTTCCTATACTATACTTGGACTGATAGCTTCAGCGATTTATAAACGCGACTGATCGACACGATGGATGTTTCAATTGTAATTCCATTGTTGAACGAAGAAGAATCTCTTCGTGAGCTTCATGCATGGATCAGCAAAGTGTGCAATCAAAATAGTTTGAGCCACGAAATCATTTTTATAGATGATGGTTCTAAGGACAAATCATGGTTAGTCATCTGTGAATTGCAACGCACTGACGCAACCGTCAAAGCCGTTCGTTTCCAACGCAATTACGGCAAGAGTGCAGCACTTCACATTGGCTTCGAAATGGCTGAAGGTGAAATTGTCATCACCATGGACGCTGACCTACAGGATTCACCGGATGAAATTCCAGATATGGTAGAAATGATTCGCAAAGAGAATTACGATCTGGTGAGTGGTTGGAAGAAGAAGCGACATGATCCTATCTCCAAAACGATACCTACCAAACTTTACAACTGGGCAACGCGCAGAATGAGCGGCATCTACCTCCACGATTTCAATTGCGGTTTAAAGGCATACAAAAAGGAAGTGGTAAAAAGTCTGGAGATATTTGGCGAAATGCACCGCTATATTCCGGTGATGGCCCACAGAGAAGGCTTCAAGCACATTGGCGAAAAAGTGGTGGAGCACAGAACGCGCAAATACGGCACTTCAAAATTCGGTTTTGAAAGATTTGTAAATGGTCCTCTTGATCTGATGACGATCATGTTCATCTCAAAATTCGGCAAGCGACCCATGCACATCTTTGGAACGATCGGAGCAGCCATGTTTATCATAGGACTTGGATCTTTCCTATTTCTTGGAATAAATAAATTTCTACATCTTTATGTATGGAACAGCAATGCTCCACTCCTTTCCGATCAGGCGTTTTTCTATATTGCATTATCATCGATGATCATCGGTACTCAATTGTTCCTTGCCGGATTTATTGGCGAACTGGTTACAAGAAACTCAGCTACCAGAAATCAATACAAGATTGCAGAAAAACTTTAGAGCACTTCCAATATCACATTATTAATTCAGCATCGCATTTGGTGAAGTGAAAAATGTTCTTGTCACTTTGATTTTATTACTAATACCGATTGGACAAGTGTAATAGGCCAATCTTTGCTTCGCTAGATTGAACTAAACACTTGTATCCATCAGCATTTACCACTGTATGATTCCTCAAACATTGATGGGTATAAGATTAGAATCTGAATGTAAATGAAGAATGTGGATCTCGCTTCTCATCCTTCTCATTTTCATTCCGCTTCACATTCGTTCTCATTACCCAATACCCTCAAAATAAAAGGCTGCCCTTTTGAGACAGCCTCTAATTATCATTCGAAAATATCTTATTGCTTGATCAGCGGCATGGTGTGCACATTGCTACCATTCACCACTTTCACAAAATAGTATCCTGAAGAAAGTTCGTTCAGCTCCAATTGGATGCGGCGGAATTTATCAGCGTTGGCTTCAAATTGTGATGTCACCAATTTGCCATCGAGGCCTGTGATCAGAATGTTGATCCCTGCCTGTGGATTGAGGTTGTTGAGATCAATGGTGATGCCTTCGTTGGTTGGGTTCGGGTAAAGATTGTATTCCAATTCTAGTCCAACAGTGAAGTTGGTATTCATACCTGGATTAAACGTATTGAAGATGCAAGATCCATCTTCATAAGTCGCCGATGGATTATAGTTGACAGCTGTGCCATCCATGCAACCCGCAACAGCATTGCAATCTGTATTGATACCAATAAGGTCCGTAGTAGAATCTCCATAGAACAGAGATCCTTCGTAGTAACTGTTTGCGCTGCTGATCATATAATATCCACCATTCCATCCATCGCCCCATGTGTCGTTCATCTGCAATTGATAACAACCATCAGCTAAACAAAGTGATGTAGTATATGTATTCCAGCTCGAATATCCACCACCGGATGCAACCACTTCACCAACTTCATTTACAAGGTTCCATGACATTTCCGATCCCCATGATTCTGTGACAATGGAGATAATTACTTCATTCGATTCGCAGGGCTCTGCGTAAACACATGAACCATCATCCTCTGTCGCCGAAGCGTTGTAATTCAACGCAGTTGGATCCATACATCCTGCAACAGCTCCACAACCTCCATTCACGCTGAATTGAATCGTTTGCGTTTGCAGAGATAGATCAAGGAACGCATTGATGATCTGAACTCCAGAAGTATTGATCCAGAAATAACCATTGTACCAACCTGTTAAACCGGCAGTATTGGTCATGATAGCCGTGTAACAAACGCCAGACTGTAAACACACCATTGAATTTACAATAGCACTGTTGTTGAAGTTATTCCCAAAATAAACAACATTGCCTTGATCGTCAAGTATTTCAAGTTGTACCTGATTACCGTTGGAGAAAGTGCAGAGATAGAGTTGTGCAGTCAAACTTTCGACACCGTTGCAATAAGTGCAACTGCCATCATCAACATTCGCAGAAGGATTATAGTTGGATGCTCCGGGATCGGTGCATCCTGAGTACAGGCAAGTGCCATTGTCATACACTGCAGCTGGATCATAATTGGATGCGGTAGGATTCGTGCATCCTGAAACCACATTGGCTTGGCATCCTTCGGCATTGATACTCAAAATTCCAACACCTAAAGTTCCAGTCGAGATTGTATAGTTTGTGGTTATTCCATTTGCCGTAAGCAATAAATATCCGCCATTCCATCCATCGCCCCAAGAGTCATTCATTATGACAGTGTAACAACCGTCGTTCAGGCAAATATTTTGGAAAAATGAACCTGTTGATGTAAAATTACCACCAGTGTATATTACTTGACTATTTGCATCCAAAATAGTGAATGAACATTCGCTTGGAAAAGTTCCCGTATTCATATTGATAGTCACCGACACTGCGGTATCACATTCAACAGGG
>JAYTMF010000593.1:0-2189 GCA_043728755.1 Flavobacteriales bacterium | reverse complement strand
GTCTCGTACTTGGTGTACAAAGCCTCAAATGATGGGCCCCACACATCAGCAAGACCGGGACATTCATTCGGACACATCAAGGTCCACACACCATCTTCCTTCACACGTTTCATGAAGAGATCGGGAATCCAAAGTGCGTAGAAAAGGTCGCGCGCACGTGACTCTTCCTTACCATGATTCTTTTTCAAATCCAGAAAATCAAATACATCTGCATGCCATGGCTCGAGGTAAATAGCAAAAGAACCTTTTCTTTTTCCGCCGCCTTGATCGACATAACGAGCAGTATCATTAAACACTTTCAACATGGGAACAATACCATTGCTGGTGCCATTCGTTCCTTTGATATAAGAACCTTTCGCTCTTACGTTGTGAATGCTGAGTCCAATACCACCGGCGCTCTGCGATATCAAAGCTGTTTGCTTGAGCGTATTGTAAATACCGTCGATGCTGTCGTCCTGCATTTGTAATAAAAAGCATGAACTCATCTGAGGCTTTGGAGTACCGGCGTTGAAAAGTGTCGGTGTTGCATGAGTAAACCAACCTTCGCTCAACATGTTGTAAGTCTTGATCACTTCAGAAATGTTGTCCTTGTGAATGCCAACAGACACGCGCATAAACAATTGCTGTGGGCGTTCAGCCACCATGCCATTCAATTTGAGTAGGTATGATTTCTCCAAAGTCTTAAATCCGAAATAATCGAAATTAAAATCACGATCGTATATGATAGTGCTATCGAGAATTGAAGCATTGTCAACGATTACTTTATATACATCGTCAGCCAAGAGTCCGGCGTTTGCACCGGTCTTTGGATCAAGATAATAGTATAGGTCAGACATTACCTGGCTGAAAGACTTCTTGGTGCCCTTGTGAAGATTGCTCACCGCAATGCGAGAAGCGAGCAGCGCATAATCCGGATGAGTTGTGGTATTGGTCGCCGCAATTTCAGCTGCAAGGTTATCAAGCTCACTGGTTGTAACACCATCATAAACTCCTTCAATGACCTTCATGGCAATCTTCACGGAGTCTACAATTGGATTCAACCCATAGCACAATTTTCCAATACGTGCTGTGATCTTGTCAAACTTTACAGTTTCCTTGTGACCATCTCTTTTTACTACATACATATTTTTAACTCGATTAAGTGTGTAGTTATTCGTTCAGGGAAAAATCGGTTTTGAATTTTTCAGCTCCCATACTGGAAAAATTCCCTGAGGTTAATCAGGTTGGTTAGGTTCATACTGATTTGAAATTTTAAACAGATCAATCAGTAGCTCTAATTCGAAGCGATGAACATTGGCACCATCCTCTTCAAATCGCTTTGCAATAAAAATGTTTAGGGACGCTTCTACCAAAAAATCCTATTGAATGTTTTGAAGAAACGTTAGGTAATTATTCACACCCTTATGGTGCAATGGTCGACGTATACTGAACGCCAATGAAGTGCGTTAAAAATCCTCGTCCAGTGAGAATTTCTGTGAATCCTTTTCAGCCATCACACCCGCCTTTTGGTATTCTCCCACCCTTTTTTCAAAGAAGTTGGTTTTACCCTGAAGCGAAATCATTTCCATAAAGTCAAACGGATTCGGTTTATTGTACACCTTTTCATTGCCCAGCTCTGACAGCAATCTGTCGGCAACAAATTCGATGTATTGTCCCATCATCTCGCTATTCATACCAATCAACTTCACCGGTAAAGCATCAATGATGAACTCTTTCTCAATTTCAACGGCGTTGGTGATGATTTCCTCAATTCGCTTTTTCGGAAGTTTGTTCACGATATGATTCATATAAAGCAGGCATGCAAAATCGCAGTGCAATCCTTCGTCTCTGCTGATGAGTTCATTGGAGAATGTCAGGCCTGGCATCAGACCGCGCTTTTTCAACCAGAAAATGCTACAGAAAGATCCACTAAAGAAGATCCCTTCCACTGCGGCAAAAGCTACCAATCGTTCAGCAAAGCTTCCTCCGGTGATCCATCGAAGCGCCCAGTCAGCTTTCTTCTTCACACAATCCAAAGTATCGATGGCATTGAACAGATAATTTTTATCCTTTGTGTCTTTGATGTAAGTATCAATAAGCAACGAATAAGTTTCACTGTGAATGTTCTCCATCATGATTTGAAACCCATAGAAAAACTTGGCTTCCGTGTATTGTGCTTCACGAACAAAATTCTCTGCGAGATTTTCATT
>JAYTMF010000592.1:0-3154 GCA_043728755.1 Flavobacteriales bacterium | reverse complement strand
TTCGGTGAAGACGTGGGCAAAATTGGTGGCGTGAATCAAACATGCGAAGGCTTGCAGGAAAAGTATGGCGAATTGCGTGTGAGTGATACTGGTATTCGCGAAGCGACCATCATCGGACAAGGCATAGGAATGGCTATGCGCGGTCTTCGACCAATCGCCGAAATTCAATACCTCGATTATCTTTTTTATGCGCTGCAAATTTTACGCGATGATCTCGCAAGTGTGCATTATCGAACGCGTGGTGGACAAAAAGCGCCGTTGATTATTTCTACGCGAGGACATCGCTTAGAAGGGGTGTGGCATGCCGGAAGTCCCATGGGTGCCATCATCAGTAGTGTTCGCGGTATGCATGTTTGTGTTCCGCGCAATATGACACATGCCGCGGGTATGTACAACACACTTTTGCAAGCTGATGAGCCTGCGATCGTTGTGGAATGTCTCAACGGTTACAGAACCAAAGAAGCAATGCCATCAAATATGGGCGAGTTCCGAATTCCTTTGGGCATTCCTGAAGTGGTCACAACGGGTAATGACGTCACAATTGTTTCTTACGGATCTACTTTCAATATTTGTCTGCAAGTTGCTCCGCTTTTGGAAGAGGCAGGAATCTCGGTTGAGCTCATCGACATACGCACATTGCTTCCGTTTGATATTCATCACGTCATTGTTGAATCCCTGAAAAAAACAAGTCGCGTGCTCTTCGTTGATGAAGATGTCCCAGGTGGCGCATCCGCTTTCATGCTTGATGAAGTTTTGAATCGTCAGGGTGGATACAGATATCTCGACAGTCCTCCGAGAACCATTTCTGCGAAGCCTCATTTACCTGCATATGGAACGGATGGCGATTATTTCAGTAAACCAAATGCAGAGGAAATCTATGATGCAGTTTTGGAAATAATGTCTGAAGTGAATCCACAAAAATTTCTTCAGTACAGATAATACCGATCGGACAAGTGTAATAGTCCAATCTTTGCTTCGCTTGATTGAACTAAACACTTGTATCCATCGGCATTTACCACTGTATGATTTCTCAAACATTGGCCCTTTTTATAAATCACAGGGGTAAAATATGTGCTGAGAAATAAATGTCACATTTGTTTTTCCCATTATGCGAATAGTTATTTTCGCTGAAACCTGTTTGTTTCGATGAGGCTTTTAGACTATTTCCTGCCTGTGCTATGCTTATTATTTCCTTGTTGTATCGATGCTCAAACGATCAAAGGAAGAGTAGTGGATGCCGATTCCGGTGATCCTATTTTTGCAGTGGTGGTTGGCGAAGTCGGTACAGTAAACGGAACAACAACCGATTTTGATGGTGAATTCTCTTTGAAGGTTGCACAACTTCCAGTCACTCTTTCCATTCGTTTAGTAGGATATACTCAGCTAGATATTCCGATCAGTGTGATCGATAAAAAAATGACAATCAAACTTGTCATCGCTGAAAGTGTGCTGAACGAAGTAACCATCTCCAGCGATCGAATTCTTGAAAAACAAAAAAGGTCGCCTCTCTCTGTAGAAAATATGGATGCGATTGCCATTAAAGAAGTTCCCACGGGAAATTTTTATGAAGGCCTCGCTGCTTTGAAAGGTGTGGATATGGCTTCTGCTAGTCTTGCTTTTCGTGTGATCAATACGCGTGGTTTCAACAGTACTTCGCCGGTTAGAGTTTTGCAGCTGATTGACGGAGTGGATAACCAATCTCCCGGTTTGAATTTTTCGCTTGGTAACTTTTTGGGAGCGCCCGACCTTGACATAAAAAGCGTCGATATCGTTCAAGGTGCAAGCGGGGCATATTATGGTCCAGGTGCGTTCAACGGTGTGATCAGCATGGAAACAAAGAATCCATTTCTATCTCCTGGCCTAAGTGTCAATCTGAAAGTGGGTGAAAGAAATCTCGTTCAACCAATTGTTCGTTGGGCGGATGTCTTTAAGAATAAAAAGGATCAGGCCTTCCTCGCGTACAAAATCAATATGCTTTACCTGAAAGCGGATGACTGGAGAGCAAACAATTATTCACCTATTTATGGTGGATCTGCTGATGCGACAAATCCCGGTCGATTTGATGCCGTCAATAAATATGGTGATGAATATTTCGGCGCGAATAATTTATCGACTGTTGCCGGATTTTCCACAAGCTATCGAGGTCTTGGTACTTTCTATCGCACGGGCTATCGCGAAGAAGACGTTGTGAATTATAAAACGGAGAATCTTAAACTCAATGCTGCTTTGCACATACGACTCAAACCCGAAATGGATTATGAATCGCCTGAGTTAGTTGCTCAGTTCAACATGGGCAAGGGAACAACGGTATATCAAGGGGATAATCGTTTCAGTTTGCGCGATATTTTCTTCATGCAGAATCGCCTTGAGTTTAGAAAGCAGGACAAATATTTTCTGCGCGTTTATGCAACGCATGAAAATGCCGGCAATAGTTATGATCCCTATTTCACGGCTTTGAAATTACAGGATGAAGCAAGGTCGAATGAAAACTGGGCATCTGTCTATGTCAAATATTGGCAGCTGGAGATCATTCCTAAAATGAATGCGCTCGGTTATCCAAACCTTCAGTTGAATCCCAATTGGCCGGGTCCGGTGGTCGATCCCAATTATGAGCAATTCTACTTGCCATACAGCAACGCGGAGTGGATGAGCACATATAGAGACTCTCTCGCGGTTTGGCATAATCAGGTGGAGCAACTTACAAATAATGGCAACGCGAATCTTCCGATAGACACATTGGGATATTTTCAACCCGGTTCTGCCAGGTTTCAACAAAGTTTTGACAGGATTACGTCAAAGAAAAACAACGAAGGTGAAGGTGGAACAAAATTCTTCGATCGTTCTGCACTCTATAATGTCCAAGGTGAATACAAATGGTCATTTGCCGAACTCGATGAGTTAAGAGCCGGTTTCAGCGGTAGGCTTTATACTCCAAATTCTGAAGGAACCATTTTTACTGATACATTGAGCAGAGTTATCACAGCCACGGATTCGGGACATGACACAACATACAAAAAAAATCCAATAACAAATTACCAGTATGGATTTTATGTAGGTGCCGAGAAGAAACTCATGGTAGATAGGCTGGCACTAAACGCTACTATGCGGGTAGATAAAAATCAAAATTTCGACGCATTGCTCTCACCCGCGCTTT
>JAYTMF010000591.1:0-5310 GCA_043728755.1 Flavobacteriales bacterium | reverse complement strand
GTGATAACGGATTCCAAATTCATCATGTGTCGCATAACAGGATACTCACCCGTGATGCCCATTGCGCCTAATATCTGACGCGCGTCGCTAATGATCACTTTTGCCATCGCTATGTTGTTTCTCTTTGCCATGCTGATCTGAGCAGTAGTTGCGCGACCTTCATTGCGCAGCTGACCAAGTCTGTACGTAAGAAGTTGTGCCTTGGTGATTTCCGTAATCATCTCGGCCAATTTTTTCTGTTGAAGCTGAAACGCACCGATCGGTTTTCCGAATTGAATACGCTCTTTCGAATAGCGAAGTGCAACATCATAGCAATCGAGTGCTACACCAATGGCACCCCATGAAATTCCGTAACGAGCTGAATCTAGGCAACCAAGTGGTGCACCGAGCCCGCTTTTATTTGGCAACAGGTTTTCTTTGGGAACTTTTACATTATCAAAAATGAGTTCACCGGTATCGCTGGCGCGCAAACTCCATTTTCCATGCATTGTAGGTGTGGTAAAACCTTCCATTCCACGCTCTACGATCAATCCGTGAATTCTTCCTTCTTCGCTTTTCGCCCAAACAACAGCGATCTGTGCAAAAGGCGCATTGCTGATCCACATCTTGGCACCATTCAACAAATAATGATCACCCATGTCTTTGAAGTTGGTCACCATGCCGCCCGGATTGCTGCCGAAATCAGGTTCCGTCAATCCAAAACATCCCATCCACTCACCGGTAGCGAGCTTGGGTAAATATTTTTTACGCTGTTCTTCATTGCCGTATTTGTATATCGGATACATCACCAACGAACTTTGAACCGACGCAGTAGAGCGCAATCCGCTATCGCATCTTTCCAACTCTTGCATGATGAGACCGTATGCAATCTGATCGAGTCCGGCACCGCCATATTCTTCAGGGATGTATGGACCGAAAGCACCGATTTCTCCCAATCCTTTGAGTAAATGCCGTGGAAACACGCATTTCTCAGCAGCCTCTTCAATGATGGGCGAAACTTCCTTCTTTACCCACGCACGCGCGGTGTCGCGAATGAGTCGGTGCTCTTCTGTGAGCAATTCGTCCATCATGTAATAGTCGTGTCCCTGATATAAGTCTGTGCGCATAATCTTAATTGATTGCAGTTTGTACCTTCAAAATTTGGGTGCGAATTTAGCTACACACCAAACAAATCCTCGTTGTCTTTGTTCGCTTCGTACCATACATCGGCTTGAAGATTCTTTCCCCAACTGGCAGCAACTGCCAACTCATCACATCGTTCATTCATGGGGTGACCGTTGTGGCCGCGTATCCACTTGAACTTCACGTTATGGTTTATGGCGACCGCCTGAAATCGCTTCCATAAGTCAGGATTCTTCACCTTTTTCCAGCCACGCTTCACCCATCCATCTATCCACTTCTTTTCTACAGAGTCGACTACATATCGTGAATCTGAAAAAACGGTGACGTCGCAATTTTCTGTCTTCAACATTTCAAGTCCTATGATCACGCTGAGCAATTCCATTCTATTGTTTGTGGTGAGTTTGAAACCATCACTCACTTCCTTGTAATGTTTTCCG
The DNA here is from genome assembly GCA_043728755.1 of Flavobacteriales bacterium. Taxonomy (GTDB): domain Bacteria; phylum Bacteroidota; class Bacteroidia; order Flavobacteriales_D; family Sanyastnellaceae; genus JAIBBG01. The sequence continues at coordinate 3,751 of JAYTMF010000591.1, read as the reverse complement.
CTTTGCAAAATCAGTCCGTATCCGCCGGGACCTGGATTGCCGCGGGCTGCGCCGTCGGTATATATATGTATAATTGGAGTCAATGGAGGATTTATTGATTTGGGGATTTGCGCGGTCAAGGGTTACTTTCTCGTCAGCGCATTTTCAATGAATAAGATGCTGGATATTGCTTGAGAAAAGTTTGACGGCGATGGCGAGAAGAATGATTCCGAAAACTCGTTCGAGTATCGCTATTCCGCCAATACCGAGTGTACGTTCAATGCGACCGGTTAATTTGAGAACGATGAAAATGATCGGAACATTCAGTATAACAGCAACGAGAATATTTATTTTTTGATATTCCGCTCCAAGCGCGATTAGCGTTGAAAAAGTACCGGCTCCAGCTATGATAGGGAAAGCAAGTGGCACCACCGAGGCTGACTTTTCTGTTCCTTCCTTTTGCTTGAATATTTTGATGCCGAGCACCATTTCCATAGCTATGAAAAAAAGGATGAAGGAACCCGCTACAGCAAAAGAATTGACATCCACACTAAAAATACCGAGAAATCCTTCACCAAAAAAAATAAACAACACCATCAGCAGAAACGACACAACAGTGGTTGTAATCGGCTGAATATTTCCGACAGAGTTTTTGATTTTAAGTATCACTGGTATGCTGCCGATGATGTCAATCACTGCGAACAATACCATGAAGCAGGAAAACACTTCCTTCCAGTCGAACATGGCGCGAATGTAATCTTGATACAACAGAAAGAAAAGTTGACGCTATTTCAAAAAGTTGTTGTCATGCCCATCGGACATTCCCTCCGGCTGGAGGTGAACCACAGGCTTGAGGATTCCATCGGAAAGACTATATACCCACCCATGCAAATGCGGACGTCGATGGTTGTTCCATGCATTCTGTATGATGGAGGTTTTGGTGAGATTATGAACCTGCGCTTGTAAGTTCAATTCAACGTGTCGGTTCGAACGTAGCTCGTCATCCTTTATTCCACTGAGTTCATCCTCATGCTTAGTCAATACAACTCGAATGTTTTCAAGCCAATTGTTGATAATTCCATTGATAGGTCCGCTGGCAGCGGCTTTGACGCCTCCGCAACCGTAATGCCCGCAAACAATGACATGCTTGACGTGCAGATAATTGACCGCATAATCCAATACACTCAATAAATTCAGATCTCCTTCGACGACCATGTTGGCAATGTTGCGATGTACGAATATTTCCCCCGGAGATGCTCCGGTAACTTCATTGGCCGGCACACGGCTATCGCTGCATCCTATCCACAAAAATTCCGGCGTTTGTGTTTTAGAAAGCCGTGTGAAATAATTCGGGTCAGACTGAAGCTTTTCACCTACCCATGCTTTATTCTCAAGTAACAATCGTTGGAAACTATTCATGACTCCAATATATGATTTTTTTCACTAATTTCTATTTTGATTTTTTGACGTTGCATGTGATGCTCTGAAAGCGTTTCTACTCCCCCAAAAGCAAATTCCTTTTTAGATGCGCGGTCTCGCTTTAGGCCACTTCCAATAACCTTCTTTATGAATCGCGATAGTTCATTTCGTCGAAGTCGAGGAAAATCAAACAACCTTTCGGAAAAATTGTAAAAATCATATTGTCGATTCGTGAAAGAGGTTATTGCAAGTGCCATTTATACCAATGTGATTTATAAAACAGGCCAATGTTTGAGAAATCATACAGTGGTAAATGCCGATAGATACAAGTGTTTTGTTCAATCTGGCGAAGCAAAGATTGGACTATTACACTTGTCCAATCGGTATTATATATTGAGTAAATCATCATCACTTTATTTCATGTCGATAGGGATCGATAAAAATTTCCTTTTGATCGCTGTGCTCTCGCTTGATATACACCGTAATTCCCCTAACTGTGGAACCAATGATAAAATCATTCACGACATCTATCACGTCCCTGTCAATGAAATCACTCCGCGTTGCATCCACTAATACTGCTGCGCCATCCGGAATGCTTCGCAAATGATCAAGCAGCAACGGTTTATTGAGAAACGAAACTTCTTTACCGAATCGGAGGAGGTAGCGATTATCATCAATGGTAATGGAAAGTGCAGATCTGAAATTGCTGCTGAAAACGAAGAACAATCCTGCCAACAATCCGATCATAATGCCAATGAGCAGATCAGTAAACAGTATCGCCAGAATAGTGATAACGAAGGGGAAAAATTGATCAAATCCTTTTTTATAATGCGATTTAAAAAGTTCAACGTTCGCCAGTTTGTATCCAATAAAAATCAATATCGCAGCCAGTGCGGATTTGGGGATTTTATTGAGCAACTCTGGAATAAGCAGCACTGTGAGTAACAACAATATGCCGTGGAAAATGGTAGACATCTTCGTTTTTGCACCCGCATTTGCATTCGCAGAGCTTCGAACGATAACCGAGGTGACAGGTAATCCTCCGAGCAATCCTGAAACAATATTGCCGCTACCTTGTGCGATGAGTTCGCGGTTCGTTGGACTTATCCGCTTCAGATTATCTAGTTTATCCGCAGCTTCTAAACTGAGCAAAGATTCAAGACTTGCTATCACCGCGATGGTGAGCGCTGTAACCCACAATCTACCATTGAGAATTTCCCCCCATTGTGGTGAAGGAAGCCCCGCCCATAATTCTGTGGCGCCTGTCATCACGGGAAGCTGCACGAGGTGCTCATTTCTTAATGACAGCTCGTGCGAAGAAGAAAATAGATACTCGTTGATGACTACCGCTACGATAACCACCAACAAAGGTCCCGGCACATACTGAAAGAATTTTTTCTCTTTCAACGACTTCATCCCATAAACCAGCAAAATGATCGAAGAAACTACGGCGATCAAAATGGCCAGCGGTGAAATCATGTTGAGTGCCAGAATGATTTCGCTGAATGTGTTCTCACCATCCACCTGAAAGAATGTCTCTTCTCCTTCCGGGTCTTTATCGTACCCTACAAAGTGTGGAAGTTGTTTCAGGATAAGCATGATGCCGATAGCGGCCAGCATGCCTTTAATCACTGCGTTGGGAATGTATCTGGCTATTGCACCTGCTCTCAATAAACCCAATGCGATCTGTATGACACCTGCAATGACAACCGCCAGTATGAACACATCATAGGATGGAAGTTTGGCCAATGCGGCCGCTACAATTGTCGCAAGACCTGCTGCAGGACCACTTACACTTATCGCACTTCCACTGATGGCACCTACCACAATACCGCCAACGATACCGGCAATGATACCGGTAATTGGATGTGCATCAGAAGCCACAGCAATACCAAGGCAAAGAGGCAGCGCTACAAGGAATACAACTACCGATGCCGGTAAATCATAAGAAACGTTTGAAAAAGCCTTATTGAGTCGATTCATTGTTGAAGTGGTGTTGCAATGATAATTGTTGCTTAAAGCAATTCAACGCGAATAATTCTTAACGCTCTGAAGCTCCATTGAAACACAGCAAAATATCGAATGATCTGTTTCTAAAAAATTCAAATCGTTGATTTCAATCCTTCGGTGACCACCTCTTCAATCACGCGAGGAAAAAATTTCATCTCCAGGTCTCGCACCTTTCCTTCGATCGATTTCGGGGTATCGGTTGCATCAAGAATACATTTTGATTGAAAAATTATTGTTCCTTCATCATACTTCTCGTTAACAAAGTGTATTGTGATGCCTGACGCTTTCTCCTTGTTCTGAAAAACGGCCTCATGCACAAACTGACCGTACATTCCTTTTCCTC
>JAYTMF010000590.1:0-3578 GCA_043728755.1 Flavobacteriales bacterium | reverse complement strand
GGTGTTCCGGTGAATATCATATCTCCGATCTTTAATGTCATATATTGAGAAATATATTCGATGATTCTATCAAAAGAAAAGATCATATCGGCGCTGTTTCCTGATTGCACCTCATCTCCGTTTTTCTTCAGCGAGAATGATATATCGCTGAGCGAGTCAAATTGACTCGCCTCAAGCATTTCATGGCTGATTACGGCAGAGCCATCAAACCCCTTCGCCTTCTCCCAAGGCAAACCCTTTTTCTTCAATTCGTCTTGAATGTCTCTTGCCGTAAAATCGATTCCCAAACCTATCTCATCATAATATCGATTTGCAAATTCTTTACGAATATTCTTCCCAAGTCTTTTGATGCGTATGACCAACTCTACTTCGTAGTGAAGATCTTTACACCAGTCAGGAATGAAAAATGGATTGCCTTTTGGCAATATGGCCGAGTCAGGCTTGCAGAAAAAGACCGGCTCTGATGGAACCTGATTGCCCAACTCTTTGGCATGCTCGGAATAATTTCGACCAATACAAATGATTTTCATGTCATCGTGGAATTAATGCAATAGTAACTACAGAAATGCTCATGGCTATGACCGTTGACAACAGATCCGCTGTGTTATCGCACGAACTCGATAGCTACTCTTCTGTCATTTGAACTTTCCGTTCGAGAATCTCTATCGCCGAAATATTTGGTAATAAAACGGTCTTGTGGCAGACCACTCGCAGCAAGAAATGATTTAACTTCATTGGCTCGTTTTTGTGAGAGTATCAGATTCCGTGCAGTGTCGCCTGACTTGTCGGCGTAACCCGTCACGATCAATTTCAATGAGGGGCTTCGTGCAAGTATATCCACTATTTCATTCAGTGAAAGTTTGGAACCCGCATCAAGAGAAGACGAACCGGAAGCGAAATAGATATTCATCGATTGCGGCAAATTGCTCACTGTGCCCGAACCCTTTGCGGGTGGTAAATTTCCTTTTGTTCCATCTGCAACATCGTTACCACTATTCATTTTAACTAGCGCAAATACCATTTCCCGCAGGTCATCAATCTGCTTCTGCATTACAACATTTCTTTCGTCCTGTTGCAGCTGCCATATCTTCATCTGCTCTGTGCGCAGATCATCGATCTGTTTCTGCATACCATCGAGTTTTGAATTATTGAGCTCAAGCAATTTCAACACCTGTGCTGCAAACTCACCATCTCCGATGGGCGCGTCATTCTTACCCACTGCAGTGCCCAGCGTAGTCGTATCCTTGAAATTGATCAACGCAAGAGATTCATTGCTCAAGTTCACTTTGATCGGATCCAGGGGCTGCTTCGGATCGTAACTCGTATACTCCTTTATCAATCTCTGTTTTGCAACATCGTCAATTACCGTTTCATCACTTGATGAAATAACCATCAGATTGCCCGTACTAAAAATGCCCACTTCCATATTGACCAGCAATTTCAAATCACTCAATTCCTTTTGCAGATAAAACTTTTGCATACGCAACCTGGAATCTTCATCCGCGGCACCAGCAGTGAAATCGGTCGATGAAAAATCCAGCGCATCGATAGATGCGATCTTATTTTCTACCATTTTAGAAAACCCTTTGAAGTCCTTCAACTTCTCATATTCATAAAAATCGAGCGCACCCTTCACAATATTGTTTAGATCACGAATAGTTTCTTTCTTCGACTTCTTCAGCTTGACATCACCGTTTTTCAAGTCAACGCATCGCTCAATATAAAGATTGAGATAGGAACTCACGAGATCCTGAAACTGATCCAGTTGAAGGCCATCTGCGGGTTCATAATAATTGATGACAATGCGATGCTCTGCAGTTCTGGTGGGAACAAGCGTTTCGCTTTTGCCTGTTGTGTCGTTGGGGAAATGATTGATTACGGTGGTCCTTTGCGCGTACATTTCTATACCACAAAAAATCGGAACCACTAGAATTATCAGCACTCTGAGCGCAATCATGTTAGGTGGTCAAAGATAATTTTAGCAGACCAATTCGCATTTCCTCGAGACGAATCAAGCGGACATAATTATTAACGCGTTATGAACACAAATGACTAAAGCGTCCTCAAGTACAAGCCGACATGCATTTATTTGCTTAAATAATTTCTATATTTCATAAAAATTCCAATCATGTGTATGCGCATTCTCCATTTAATCATTGCTCTGATCTTCATCACTTCATTGGCTTCCTGCAAGAAAAAAGATTCGGAAGAGGTCATCACAACTTCACCAACACCGGAAGTGTGCTCTCCCTCCTATTCATTCAATGGGGGTAGCAGTGCCGGTCCAAGACTCGTTTTCAAATTCAAATTTGACAGCACCCAAACTCGTCTTAACAATATTGGCCAACCTTCTACCATTCCTCCCGGACACGCGGCACAGTCGCCCATTTTCAGATTGATGAGTCAACATTATATTGAACTTGCCGGTGACTTAGACATGCTCGGTGCCGGACAAGTTTTATTTGTAGGCGCCGAAACCAACGCCGGCGGCCCCAACGCCATCAATTATTGCGCATCGACCATTACAGGGAATGACGAAATATTCTTTTCAAAACCCTTAAGCGAAATCCCTATCGGATCCTACAAATGGTTGCGGGTCTCACTCGCGTACCAGAACTACGACATTCTCTACAAGTCATCTTTACTCCCGGGCAATCAAATTGGAATGGGAACCATTGCTTCATTTCTTGGTTTCAGAACATACGTGAACAGCTATGATATGAATGGAACATTATACACTCCCGGAACCAATGCCGGAGGACCTGGAAATCACGATCAGGGATATTGGGGATTCGTCACAAGTTTTCTCGGGACGCATTATTTTACCGATGGACAAGCACCGGCAGGTGCGACAACAGTGCCGAATCCGTTTGTCACTTCAAGTATTCCTCCGGGAAGCTGCGTCGTTACCGGTCAGTTCGTAAACAATGCCATGATGAATTCACCGCTACAAATTACCGGAAGTGAATCACAAGATATTGTGATCACTGTTTCGCTTTCAATTAATAAAAGTTTCGAATGGATCGAAGTGAATGCTGATAATTATTTTCAACCGGAAATTGGTGAAGCCGTGGTTGACATGGGAATTCGTGGATTGATCCCTATAAAGAATTAATCAATTCCGGGATCACCAACTGGCAATGACGGTCTCGTTGCCCTTTGTGACATCGTTCAGCTTCACGATGACCTTGCTATCTGTCGGAAGAAAAATATCTACGCGACTGCCGAATTTGATAAATCCGAATTGATCATTTCGATTCACCTTATCTCCCTCTTTTATATAGTAAACGATTCTGCGTGCCACAGCGCCGGCAATTTGCCTGAACAATACTTCCTTGCCATTCGGATGCTCAACGACTATCGTTGTTCGCTCATTGTCAGTACTGCTCTTGGGATGCCATGCCACGAGGTACAATCCTTTGTGATATTTCGCATACTTCACAACACCTTCGCATGGAACCCAATTCGCATGCACATTCAGGGGAGACATAAAGATCGAAATCTGTTTTCTTTTTCCTTTGAAATACTCCGGTTCCTCAACATCTTCTATCACCACTACTTTGCCATCGCAGGGGGCG
>JAYTMF010000589.1:0-4213 GCA_043728755.1 Flavobacteriales bacterium | reverse complement strand
CGAATTATTATGGAACAGACACTTTCACTTATATGGTTACAGATGCCAATGGTGTTACTGATACTGCAGTGGTCAACATTATCATTGTTTCAGTTCCTGATCCTCTTGCTGTCAACGACCAGTATCAGACGGACGAAGACGTGACATTAACAGGCGATGTAAGCATCAACGACAATGACACCCAAGGATTTACTTACAGCGTTATCAGTGGCCCAATGCACGGAACTGTCATCATGAATGCCGATGGAACATTTACTTACATCCCTGACCCGAACTTCTACGGCTTTGATTCATTCGTCTATCAGGCATGTGATGATACTGGCTTCTGTGTTGAGGCGACAGCCTCCATCATTGTTGTCTCCCAGCCTGACGATGACATTTCAGTACCTGCTGGATTCTCTCCAAATGGCGACGGAACGAACGACACTTTCCATATCGAAAACATCGATGAGTATCCGGAAAACAACTTAAAAATCTTCAACAGATGGGGTAACATCGTCTTTGAAGCCAAAGGGTACAACTCCAATGAAGAATGGAATGGAACAACGAATGTCGGTGGTGTAGTAGTTGGATCGAGAGTCACAGAAGGTACTTACTTCTATGTTCTGGAATTGGGTAAATCCTCCCTCAATCCGGAAACTGAAATTCAACCGAAGTCAGGATACTTGATCATAAAATATGAAAGCAAGTAAAACATGTATTTATTCAAATAGATGAAAATGATGAAAAAAAACAAAGCCCTTTACAGTGTCATCGTGACACTACTGGTTGTGCTCAGCGCAAGTACAAGTTTCGGCCAGTTCGATCCGATGTATACGCAATACATGTTCAACGAATTGCAGATCAATCCCGCATATGCAGGCTCCCGAGAATGTCTGTCTGCCACAGCACTTTACAGGGAACAATGGGTCGGTCTTGACGGAGCACCCTCCACCCTATCAGCATCTGTGCATGCTCCCATGCTACAACAAAAATTGGGTGTAGGATTAGCGATGATCAATGAAAGCATAGGTGTGAGCAGAAGGACTGGTTTCAACCTAAGTGGCGCATACAGGATCAAAATGAACGAAAACACTTTGGCCTTCGGACTGCAGCTTGGAATGGTTAGCTTAAGTGAAAATCTTTCACAATTGAATCTACAATCCGATCAACAGTTCATGATCAACTCAGGTAAAAAGGCGGCTCCCAATTTTGGGTTTGGCGCATTCTACACTGCTCCAAAATGGTACGTTGGACTTTCCGTTCCCCGAATGTTGCAAAACAGACTAAATGTTGCCAATGGAACAGGCGAAGTACAAAGTAAATTGAATGTGGATGATCTGCACTATTTCATTGCTGCTGGCGCCGTATTCGATATCGCTCCATCTGTAAAGCTTCGACCCAACCTCATGACGAAAATAGTTAGTGGTGCACCACTGCAAGTTGACTTGAGCGCTAATGCATTATTCAACGATTTCATCTGGGCAGGTTTGGCATACAGAACAGGAGATGCCGTTTCACTACTTCTTGGAGTATACATAACTAAACAATTGCGATTGGGTTATAGTTACGACTATTCCATATCCGCATTGCAGGATTTCAACACCGGTTCACATGAAATAATGCTTGGGTATGATTTCAATTATTCCAAAGACAAAATCGTATCCCCAAGATATTTCTAAAAACTACAAGCCGATACTCATGAAAAAAATTATTCTATTGTGCCTCATCATACTTGTCTCTTCACTTCATAGTGAAGCGCAGATATCTGCCGGAGACAAAAATTTTGAAAGGCTTGCATACACCAAAGCAGCTGCCAACTATGAGAAAGCCCTGCGCAGAGACACTGCCAATTATAAAGTGTGGGCTAAACTCGGCGACTGTTATCGACTGACACGCGACTCAAAAAATGCTGAAAGAGCCTATTCCAAAGCAGTAAAAGGTGAAATTGTTGACCCCATCAACTACCTCTACTATGCAGAAGCGCTGATGCAAAATGAAAAGTATGAAAACGCTAAAACGCAGTTGGAAAAATTCAAAATGATCGTTCCTTCTGACACAAGAGGCAGTAATTTAAAAAATGGAATTGACAATTTGAACGTACTACTTTCTCAAAGTGGTAGTTATAACGTCAAGCCCACAAATCTAAATTCTGCTGAAGCCGATTTTTGTCCTGTTGTCTATAATGGTGGTGTCGTTTTTACATCGAACAGAAAGAACATTGAATGGGTTTCCTATTCGCATTCCTGGACAGGCAAGCAATTTTTCACAATGTATCACGCAAAAGGAAGCGATGCAAGCTTTGGTACTCCTACTCTATTCGCGGGTGATCTACAATCTAAATATCACGATGGCCCTGCTTGCTTTAACAGCGCTGGCACTCAGATGTATTTCACAAGAAGTAATATTGAAGCCGGCAAGGTCAAAAAAGATGACAAAGAATTCGTTCGTTTGAAACTTTTCACTTCCAACTGGACAGATAATAAATGGGGCATTGAAATTCCCTTTCCATATAACAGCGACAGCTACTCGTGTGCACATCCTGCTCTCTCTACAGACGGCAAAACACTTTACTATGCTTCCGACATGCCTGGCGGAGTGGGCGGAATGGATATCTGGAAATGCGAATGGAATGGCACTTCTTGGGGGACGCCCACTAATCTGGGAACAACGATAAACACGCAGGGCAATGAGATATTTCCTTCGCTATCTGAGGAAGGCATTCTCTTCTTTGCATCCGATGGGCATGCAGGTCTTGGCGGACTCGATATCTTTCAAAGTGAAAAATTTACACTATCATGGAAAGATCCGGAAAACCTAGGTGTACCGATAAACAGTTCATTCGATGACTTCGGAATTGCATATAATAATGTTCGTAGAAACGGATACTTCAGCAGCAATAGAAAAAATGAAGGATCCAATGACGACATCTATTACTTCGAAAAAGTGTGCACCAATACAGAAGTTCTTATCGTTGACCAAGAATCAGGTGTGCCACTTACCGATGCTACGGTAAAAGTCTTTGAAAACGGAACTGAAATTTCATCCGTGATTACAGATGAAAGCGGGAAATTCAACAAGTGCTTAAACCCTTCCCGCAATTACGAGTTCCGTGCAATGAAGGATAAGTATACCGAGAACAAGTCTTCGCTTACAAGCGCACAAATCACAGAAGCTACCAGCACAGGAACATCAGTCAAATTGACCCTGAAAAAAATTCCTGTGATCATCAATATCGCCAATTTGACCGGCCGAGTGTTCAACCAAGACGATAAAACTGCTGTTTCGGATCAAAAGGTGGTGTTGATTCAAAAGCCTTCATTAAAGGAGCTATCGACAACTACTGACAAAAATGGTTATTTCAAATTCGAGAACCTTGCGTTGGATGCCGATTACGAAGTGATGGTTTCAAAAAAAGATTGCGGAACAGCTCTGGAAAAATTCAATACCAAAAATATCAGTGGAACGAAAAACATCACCCTTGATCTGCCAATGCTTTGTAAAGGCGACGTAATAAGAATTGAAAATATCTACTACGATTACAACAAATCCAATATTCGCCCTGATGCGGCGGTTGAGCTAGATAAAGTGGTGGAAATTCTCACCAAATACGGATCCATGACCATCGAACTCCGGTCGCATACCGACGCTCGAGGAAAAGACGAATACAACACGAAACTTTCTGACAGTCGCGCCAAAAGTGCCGTTGATTACATTTTAACCAAAGGCATTAAAAAGTCGCGTCTTATTGCAAAAGGTTATGGTGAGTCCCAATTGTTGAATCGCTGCAAAAATGGTGTCGAGTGCAATGAGCCCGAACACGAAGAAAATCGAAGAACAGAATTCAAAATATTATCCATGTAGGTTTAATACCGATTGGACAAGTGTAATAGTCCAATCTATGCTTCGCCTGATTGAACTAAACACTTGTATCCATCGGCAAAGACCACTGTATGATTTCTCAAACATTGCCATGTTTTAGAAATCACATTGGTATAACATCCATTTGTTCATTCACCGTGAGACCGCTTCTTCTGAGCGGTCTCTTTTTTTTACCGACTTTCGAAATGACCCTAACGCTTACGTCGACGACGAAATATTACGAATACATCCTGAACGCTTGAACGCTTCACCATCACAAGCTCGCATTTGATATGCTACTACCGATTGGACAAGTGTAATAGTCCAATCTTTGCTTCGCCCGATTGAACTAAACACTTGTATCCATCGGCAT
>JAYTMF010000588.1:0-2189 GCA_043728755.1 Flavobacteriales bacterium | reverse complement strand
CAATAACAAATTCCTCAAGTCAAATCAATGCAAACATTCTGCGCTTCGGTAAAAAATCGAAGTGCTTCCCATCCACCTTCGCGACCGACACCTGAATTTTTCACGCCACCGAATGGCGTGCGCAAATCGCGCAGCAACCAACAGTTCACCCAGACAATGCCACTTTCAATTTTCGCTGAGACGCGGTGTGCGCGATTCAAATCGGATGTCCAGAGGGAAGACGCCAATCCATAGTCTGTCGCATTTGCAATGGCAATGGCTTCATCTTCCGTGTCGAAAACCTGAATGGTGACAACAGGTCCAAAGATCTCTTCTCTGTTTGTGCGGCAATCAGGACCGAGTCCTTCGATTACCGTTGGTTGAATATAAAATCCGCCGGATTGCTCGCCACTCAATTGAACTCTTTCTCCTCCACACAAAATTTTACCACCTTCTTCACTGGCGATCTTGATATAAGAAAGTACTTTGTTCATGTGGCCTTCACTCACCATGGCGCCGGTTTTGGTGTCGTCGGACATTGGGTCACCGACTTTCATCTGCGACACCTTTGCAACGAATGCATCGCGAAATTTTTCATAGATCTTTCTTTCTACAATGATGCGTGAACCGCACAAACATATTTGTCCTTGATTCGCGAAAGATGATCGCAATGTGGTCTTCAACATTTTATCGAAATCGCAATCGGCGAAAATGATGTTCGGGTTTTTTCCACCCAACTCCAGCGATAGTTTTTTAAAAACCGGTGCAGCTGTTGCCGCAATGTGCGCGCCGGTTGATGTGCCTCCGGTGAAAGAGATGGCTTTGATTTTCGGGTGTGTGATGATGGCTTCCCCGGCTTTAGGTCCAAGTCCATGAACGATGTTGAGCACGCCCGCAGGCAATCCTCCTTGAATGCACAATTCAGAAAAAAGAAAAGCAGTCATCGGTGTGATCTCCGACGGTTTGGCCACCACACAATTGCCTGCAGCTATTGCGGGGGCAACTTTCCAGGTAAACAAATAAAGCGGAAGATTCCATGGTGAAATACATCCCACCACGCCAATAGGCTTGCGATGGGTATAGTTGATGGCGCGGTTCTCCATCATGTGCGCATCTGATGACCAATGCAGGATGGCAGTACCGAAGAAACGCATATTGTCTTCCGCACGTGGTATGTCCATAGATCGCGAAAGGGAAACCGGCTTACCGTTGTCTTCACTTTCTGCGCGTGCGAGCATCTCTGCATTTGCAGCTATTAGATCTGCAATACGCACCATAATCTTCGATCGCTCCTCAGCGGGCGTGTTGCTCCAGATTGGAAACGCCTTTTCCGCCGCGCTTACCGCAGCTTCCACATCTGAATGATCACTATCCGGGATAAGGGAATACACTTTTCCTGTTCCGGGATTAATGTTATCAAGGTATTTGGCACCAGTGGGTTCCACTAGTTTTCCGCCGATATAGTTGAGGATTTTATTCACTTATTTGGGATGATTGTGCAAGCGAAGGTAAAAACACTTGTTTAGTGAGCACGCATGATTAAATTTGCGCCCGCTTTCAAAGAAAAGCAAAATTGCCCGATAGTATAATGGCAGTACAACTGATTTTGGTTCAGTTAGTCCAGGTTCGAACCCTGGTCGGGCAACAAAAAGAGAGACGCGAGAGTGTCTCTTTTTTGTTGGTGCAAGGATTATAGGGGTGCGCGATTATAGGAATCTGTGTGTAGCGTGTTGCCTTTTCTCATTTGGTGATTTGTGATTGAAGAAAGCACATGGGTATTACTTCTTCAATTTCAATTTTGTGCCTGGTGCGGGAGTTTTGTCGGAGTCGAGGGAGTTGTACTTCTTCAGTTTATTCAGCTTGATGCCATACTTCTGAGAAATGCTGCGCAGGGTGTCGCCTGACTTGATGGTGTAAGTATCATCTGTTCCGTTGTTTCGCTTGGGCTGCAGATAAATGATATCGCCTTCGTGCAGGGTATCGCCTTCGTTGAGGTCGTTGTATCGCCTTACGATCCAGACATGCAGATCAAAATCGTCGGCGATGGATTGCGGTGTCTCTCCGGATTTCACCACTATGTATTTGATTCCATTGTCAGATTTGAGAATGTTGTGGTTGCTACCAACGGTAATCGTGATCCTGTCGTCCTGTTCGTCTTTGTTGTTGCGGCGTTTTCTGCTCTTTGATTTTTCGCCTTGCATATCTGTCAA
>JAYTMF010000587.1:0-3159 GCA_043728755.1 Flavobacteriales bacterium | reverse complement strand
TGGAAGTCCAATCAGTTCAACAGTGAAGTTCGTTGATTATCGTCTTGGCAGCCAAACGGCTGCTGAATTGTCTGCTGGCAACCCAATGAAAGTTGAATTCAGTGGATTAGGGTTCTTTACTTTTCTTAAGAATACTATTCCCATCAATCCCAACGCCCGTCGCATCATTGGATATCTTGGTGCAGATCAAAAAACACGTTGCTTCGACGTCATTCTTACTATGGGCAACGAAGAACTTGCTTCTTATATTGAAGTGAATACCGTTTCAGGAAGCATTATTCAGGAACGTCCCGTTTATACCAATGTCAATAATGGTCTCGGACTCTTTGCATCACGTGGGTCACGCAAAGTGACGGACATTAAACTGGTGGGAACTGATAACAACAACATTCCCAATCCTGGAAATTTGTTCGCTTTCTTCGTTCCAAATCTGACTGCTGAACTCAACTTCTGCGATCCCAGTCCAAGTTCGGATTATTACTGTCACTAACTTCTACTATCGGTTGATAATTTTATGGAGGCTGTTCATGGCAGTTCTGATCACAGGCGATTTGTGATTTTAGATTCACCGTTGTCCGGTAAAGTTTTGAAATAACTGCTATTGAAATTCAACTTGTTCATGTTCAGAATCGGCGGCATACTTTTAAAAAAATGGAAGCCTACGTTCCTAAAATAAAACCGATTGGACAAGTGTAATAGTCCAATCTTTGCTTCGCCAGATTGAACAAAACACATGTATCCATCGGCATTTACCACTGTATGATTTCTCAAACAGTGGACTGTTTTATAAATCACATTGGTATAACCTGTTTTCTTAGGCTTGTGCACTTGTGATATGCGCCATACAACATTGTGATCAGATGATCTGAGAAGAAAAATTTCTTTTTGTAATAGTTTGTTTGATGTTTTGAAGAGGCTCCTGAGTTGAGTTGCTATGGAATCATCCGCAATATCTGACGAAAGATCGGCTGTCCGAAAAGACAATTGCTTTTGCCCATGTGTCGATAGTTTTTGGAGCAACTCAAACTTATACACACGGCTCTCTACAGCGAGCTTTTTTTATGTAGAAGTCATATCTCTGCCGGTCAACAGCGATTATTCAATCACAAGCTTCACGGTGTTGAATTGCTCTCGTTCTATGATGGTCACGAAATAGATTCCCGCTGAAAGAAAACTGACATCAAGCGATTGATTGAGTTGCACTGTGGATTGATGAATGAGCTTGCCATTCATAGAAAAAATATTCACTGCTGTTTTTTCTCTTGCACCCTGAATTGCAATTTGACCTCTACATGGGTTCGGGTACACTTGTAGATTCAGATTCAACTTTTCTGAAACCGCATTGGGTGAAGTGATGTCCGCCGTTTGAACTTGTGTCACTGTGCCGGCTGTCGCTGTTACCATTAAAATCGGAACATTGTGTGTTGTACTTATCCATTCGTAGGTGATGGACTCAGGCCGCGGAAACGCAATGCCGAAGCCAGTGCCGAACAATGTGGTGTAAACAGAATCCGTGGCATTCACCACTGAGCGAACTCGCAATACTTCGAAACTTTGTCCCCAGATATTTAATATTCCCCATCCATCGCATTCATAACTGCGCGTCTGATCTACTCCATAATACCCAATCGTTGGTATGTCAAATGACATGAGCGACGCTGAATTTCCAGTCGTCTGATATGTCAGCGGAAGATCATACAAAACATCCGGCTCATTCATCTGTGCTGCCAGTGGAATTCCATTGATGGTTGCGCCCATGCCTGTAATCGAAAAAACATTACCGCTATTCTTATGATATTGAAATGCATTTTCAAACGTCAGAGTACCAACATTGGCTTGTTGCACACCATTGGCATAATCTGAATTATGACTCGGGTCAAATGGATTGTTGAACAAAAACTGATAAGCGAGGGGTGTGTCTGCAACGTCATAACACGTTACTCCGGCATTGAGTGCTAATGGTTGTAAGACGCTTTCCGTGAACGTCCAAGTGTGGTCGGCGCCGGTTGGCATTGGGTCAACTGTACCAACGAATTGAGCATTTCGTGTAATAAGCACATCGTTCGCATGAGGAAGGTTTGCACTTGCAATATTGATTTGGGCATTCGCAAAATGGGAAAGCATCAAAATGCTTATCGTAAAAATGGTCTTCATTGGGTTGATTAAAAATGGTTTGATGTTTCGCCTTTGAGAATAAGGAATGCAAGTATACTTCAAGTCCATGATTGCGTTAATAAAATGTCAGCAAAAGAAAAAGTAAATATTTCCGGTATGTTGTTGCAATTCTTTTACATTAGCGGCTTCCAACATGTAGTGAAGATATGAATAACGTTGCAGGAACATGTTGAAACCTTATAAAAACCCTGCTAACAACCTTCCCTATGTTACTTGACAAATACGACTACGCGATCCTTGATATTATACAAGCATACAAAAGAAATAATAAGAACGAACTCATCAAATTGAGTCAACTTGAAACCGGCTTCTGGAGCCGCATCGAACACGACGATGCTCAGGCAACGCGAAGTGCTCAACTCGGTGAAAGAATTGCCAACCTCTATCTTGAAGGTTATATCATGAACAAAAACAATTCGGGCTATCGCCTTACAAAAAAGGGAAAGGAAGAATTGTCTTTCCAGGAGCTCGAAGTATAGTGCTTCGCATATCATCGCCTTCTTACTACCACCCTCTTTTTCAAAAGTCATTCGTCTTGTCGAAATCCACGACATAAAATAATGTTGCTTTGTTGTTGTTGTCTTATCAAACACATTGTTCATGTTCTTCAAATCATTTCTTCTCCTTTCGTTTCTATTCAGTACAACGAATACCATTGATGTTGCTTCGCAATTTCCAAACCTATCCGGTGAAACGCTGGATGGCAAAGCGTTGACAATTCCTGCCGACTGCGGCGGAAAAAAGACAATTGTCGGTATGGCCTATAGTCAGAAAGCACAGGAAGCAATGATGACCTGGTATGAACCCGCCTTCGAGAAATTTGTTTCCAAAGTCGGTATGTTCGATTACCAATATGATGTGAATCTCTACTTCGTGCCGATGTTCATCGGACTCAATCAGGCCATGTATGAATCGACATTGAAGGACTTGCGCAAGCAAAACAGAAGAGACCTATTTCCATATGTGGTTTTCTACAAAGGTGAA
>JAYTMF010000586.1:0-2168 GCA_043728755.1 Flavobacteriales bacterium | reverse complement strand
ACATCTTCTTTAGCAGGAAGATAAAATTCAGGAACGTCTGCGAAGAATTTACCATCGGGCATATTCTTGATCGCTTGTTCAATGATGCGCATACTCTGCCACATCTCTTCCATACGTACCATGTAGCGATCGTATGTATCGCCATTGGTACCAACAGGAATATCAAATTCAAATTCCTCATATGACGAATATGGATTCATCACACGTACATCGTAATCTACGCCTGCAGCGCGAAGATTTGGTCCGGTGAAGCTGTATGCAAGTGCTTTTTCAGCGCTTATCGGACCGCCCTTCATTGTGCGATCCATAAAGATTCTGTTGCGTGTTACAAGCTTATCGAATTCTGCAAGTCCTTTCGGAAATTCTTTCATGAAAGCATGCAGTTTGTTCCATGCTACTGTGTTGAAATCCCTTTCAAGTCCTCCGATGCGACCAATATTGGTCGTCAATCGTGAACCGCAGATTTCTTCGAAGATCTCATATATTTTTTCTCTCCATTGAAAGAGATGAAGAAACCCTGTCATTGCACCTGTATCCACCGCGATGACGGTATCACAAACAATGTGATCAGCAATACGTGAAAGCTCCATGATGATCACGCGCAGGTATTGTGCACGTTTTGGAATTTCACAACCAATGAGTTTTTCTACCGTCATATGCCATCCCATATTGTTGATGGGAGAGGAGCAATAGTTGAGGCGGTCTGTAATCGGCGTTATCTGATTGTATGGTCTGTGCTCGGCAAGTTTTTCAAATGCACGATGGATGTATCCAATGGTTGGTTCAGCCTTCACAATCTTTTCGCCGTCCATGGTCAATACATTCTGAAAGATGCCATGTGTTGCAGGGTGGGTCGGTCCCAGATTGAGTATGGAGTAATCTTTCTGCTCAGTCATCTTGGTGGCTGTAGCAAACGACTTACCTATATTTTCTGATGTTCCTTTCATTGTTATCTTCCGAAATATTTATCTTCCTTGTCATCGCGCCCTGCATCTTCCAATCCGTATTCTTTTCTCAGTGGGAAGTAATTCATCTCTTCCATATTCAAAATTCTTCTCAGATCAGGATGACCCGTAAATTTGAATCCATAGAAATCGAATGTTTCTCTTTCCATCCAGTTTGCCCCTAACCATATATCGGTAACAGTTGGTATGGACAAATCTTTTTCACCCATGAATGTTTTGATGCGAATGCGCCAGTTTTTTTCCAAGCTATGAAGTTGGTACATCAATGCGAATTCCTGTCCTTCATTTTCCGGGAAGTGAATACCGCACATTGTCGTCAGAAATCCGAATTTCATTTCCGGATCATTCTTCAAAAATTCCAGTGCATCATGTACACTGTTTTTTTCCAGAATGAAAACGGGGAAGTCGAAATTAATTTCTGATCTCAACAGTCCTTCTCCAATCTTAGTGGTGAGTGCTTCTTTCACGGTATCGTGAAGTGCTTGAGACGACGTTGTTGCTGATGGGTTTATTTCCTTGTGCATATCTGTTGAATCAGGATCGATGAAAAGCCCGACTATTTGTTGTTAGCTGATCACTCCAGTCCGTATTTGGCGAGCATTGCCTTGTACTCCGGAGATTGTCTGCGACTTCTTCCTTCGTTTTTTGCAAGTTCCTGAATTTTCATAATGCCGTCTAAAACTTGTTCCGGACGAGGAGGGCATCCCGGAATGTAAACGTCGACAGGAATTATTCTGTCGATGCCTTGCAATACAGAGTAAGTATCGAAAATGCCACCGCTGCTGGCGCAAGCGCCCATGCTGAGTACCCATTTCGGTTCGGCCATTTGCTCATAAACCTGGCGAAGGATCGGTCCCATTTTTTTGGAAATGGTTCCCATTACCATCAACAGATCGGCCTGTCGCGGAGAAAAACTCAAGCGCTCCATTCCAAATCGTGAAAGGTCATAGTGCGAAGCCATGGTGGCCATAAATTCAATACCGCAGCACGACGTTGCGAATGGCAAAGGCCAAAGCGAATTCGCACGTGCCAATCCAACTACTTTGTCAAGACTTGTTGCGAAGAATCCCTGGCCCTCCAATCCTTCCGGTTGGTACTCAGGTTTTATATCTACTTCTGTTTTCATTGGTTCTAAAATTTCCTTTCGAGGTGCATCACAGACGTCCGAAGAATGGTTATTCCCACTTCAATGCCCCTCGTTTA
>JAYTMF010000585.1:0-1824 GCA_043728755.1 Flavobacteriales bacterium | reverse complement strand
GATTTCCGATCTTGGAAATTTCATCAACCCGGATGAGTATCCTTTTGTTCAGATAGAAGCAAAGGTCAACGATCTCACACATTATACTGCTCCGCAATTGAAGAGCTGGCATGTGTTGTATGACGAAGCTCCCGAGTGTGCACTGAATCCTGCAATTGGTTTTTACATCAACACCGATACGCTTCAGCAAGGTGAAATGCTCAAAGTGGCGGTGGCGATTCAAAATATTTCACCACTCGACATGGATAGTTTGAAGGTACGTTTTAAAATTCAGGATGATGCGAGGAATTTGCATTCGATGGATTATCCGCTTCAGGCGCCATTGCTTTCCGGTCAGAATCTGTTAGACACGATTGAAATTGACACACGCAATTATCCGGGTCTTAATTCGCTGCTCATTGAGGTGAATCCGATCGATTCTGTCACAGGCTCGCCTCATCAGCCGGAACAATTTCATTTCAATAATCTGGCGAAAATTGATTTTGTGGTCATTGCCGATAAAATCAATCCATTGCTCGATGTCACTTTTGATGGTCTGCACATTCTCAATGGTGACATCATTTCTTCGCAACCAAATATTCTGATCACACTCGACGACGAGAACAGATTTTTCATCTTGAACGAAGACGCGGATACGTCTCACTTCAAAATGTTTTTACGTCAGCCCGGTGGAGATTATTCTCCTGTTTACTTCTCATCGGCGGAAGTGCAATGGTCCCTGGCGAGTGCGCCGGCAAATAAGTTCAAGATCGAGTTTATGCCTGTGTTCTTCACTGATGGTGAATATTCACTGCGCGTACAGGCTTCGGATAAAAGCGGGAACGTTTCCGGTGATTTTGATAATGTCACCAATTTTGTGATCGTCACCAAACCTTCGATCACCGAGGTGCTCAACTATCCCAATCCATTTTCTACAAGAACACAATTTGTGTTTACCCTCACCGGTACAGAACCGCCTGATCAATTCAAAATTCAGATAATGAATGTCAGCGGAGATATTGTTCGCGAAATCACTCAGGATGAACTTGGTCCTATGCGCATTGGTCGCAATCTCTCTTCCTATTGGTGGGATGGCACCGATGAATACGGTGACAGATTGGCCAACGGTGTTTATTTGTATCGAGTGGTAGCGCGTCTCAATGGTCAGCCGATGGAAATGAATCACACCACGGCGTCGAAATATTTTACCAAAGGTTTTGGTAAAATGTATCTCTTCAGATGAGGGTTGTTTCAAGAAATTTGCGCTGAGGATGTAGCGGATTTATGCGAATTTTTTGAAGCCGCAAATCATAACTCTAATACCGATTGAACAAGTGTAATAGTCCAATCTTTGCTTCGCCAGATTGAACGAAAGACTTGTATCCAGCGGCATTAATCACTGTATGATTCCTCAAACATTGGCCTATTTTAGAAATCACATGGGTATTACTTTCCTGTGTTATTGATCGCAGAGAAAACAATATTCTCCAGAAAATTACTGATGTCAGAATCCTTTTTTGAATTTGCAAAATCAGTGAGTGAAGGCAGATTTTTCATGTAGTAATTTTGCGAATGAGCCATCTCGATGATGGTGCTGGCAAGCGTCCGTGGATATTTATACTTCTTGTTACACTCAAGTATAATGTTTGCTATATGCGCACATAAATCTTTATACGGCTGAAACAATTTATTTTTATTGTCTTCTTTCACCGTAGAAGACAAATAAGATTTTGCCCCATCGCGCATCACAATGTCATAGAGAAGTGTTTCATTGATGTACTCAAATGTGTTATCAATTTCAACGTGACTCGACAGAAGTTTGATTGCGCGCTTTAGTTTAATTTC
>JAYTMF010000584.1:0-1347 GCA_043728755.1 Flavobacteriales bacterium | reverse complement strand
TAAAAGACGCAATAAACTCGATAGGATATCCAATCGTTACAAAGCCAATCGACGGCAATCATGGAAAAGGTGCAACCACCAATATCATTGATTGGGAAGGTGCTGTGCTTGGTCTTCATGCATCGAAGAAATACTCTCGCGGAGTAATTGTAGAAAAATTCATCACCGGAAAAGATTTCCGAATCCTGGTGATCAATTACAAATTCGTTGCGGCGGCTATTCGCAAACCAGCCGCTGTAATGGGCGATGGCAAAAATAATATCCAGCAACTTATCGACATCACCAATAGTGATCCGCGTCGCGGCTATGGCCACGAAAAAGTACTCACGCAAATAACGGTAGATGACTTTCTGATGGAAATGCTCAACCGCGAAGGACTTACACTAGATTCAGTATTGAATGATGGACGTGAAGTTTTTCTCAAACCAACAGCCAACCTGAGTACCGGTGGAACAGCAACGGATGTCACAGAAATGGTACACCCAGATAATGTATTCATGGCAGAGCGCATTGCCCGTATCATCGGACTGGATATTTGCGGTATTGACGTGATGGCCACTGATCTCAGCACACCGGTGAAAGACAACGGTGGAGCTATACTTGAAGTGAATGCCGCTCCAGGCTTCCGTATGCACATTGAACCGACAGAGGGTTTGCCGAGAAACGTTGCAGAGCCTTTAATCGACATGCTCTATCCGCCGGGCACTGATGCGAGAATTCCAATTATCGCAGTGTCCGGAACCAATGGGAAAACAACCACTACGCGACTGATGGCGCACATGGTCAAAAATATGGGCTTTAAAGTCGGGTATACAACTACAGATGGAGTGTACATTCAGAATCAATTGATGATGCGTGGCGATTGTACCGGACCGATCAGCACAGAGTTTGTGCTTAAAGATCCAACTGTTGACTTCGCCGTTCTTGAATGTGCAAGAGGTGGTATACTACGCGCAGGACTTGGCTTTCACCGTTGTGATATCGCAATATGTACCAACGTGGCAGAAGACCACCTCGGACTTCAGGACATTGATACTTTGGAGCAATTGGCACGTGTAAAAAGTGTCGTGGCAGAAAGTGTTATGCCTTCCGGATACGCCATTTTGAATGCCGACAATCAATACACACTCGGCATGGCTAAAGGACTGGAGTGCAAAGTCGCCTATTTCTCATTGGACGAGAACAACCCTGCCATTCAGAAACATATTAAAGAAGGAGGTCTTGCTGCAATTTATGAAAATGGTTATGTGACCATTTGCAAAGGAACATGGAAGATTCGCGTTGAACGTGCTGCCAACATTCCGCTCACCTTCGGCGGTCGGGCAACCTTTAATATCTCCAATATTC
>JAYTMF010000583.1:0-5954 GCA_043728755.1 Flavobacteriales bacterium | reverse complement strand
AAACACTTGTAACCATCGGCATTTACCACTGTATGATGTCTCAAACATTGGCCTGTTTTATAAATCACATTGGTATAACATGCAACTTTAAACCGTTTTTATTAAAAGTTGGATTCGATCTTTCATCGGAAGATACGCTCGCCTAAATTTTACTCCTATTAATCCGAGTTCCCTCTCAGTTTTTCAACACCAAATACTCCCATGGCACCAACGTCAACGTACCGCTCAATGTGACAGAAGCATTCGTCAAAGCATTTGTCCAGACTGTTCCTTCCAGTGCTGCGGGGATGTTGTAAATCTTATAAGCGTTTCGAACGTTGGTCATCACCAGTACTTGCTCTGATTCGGAAGTTTTCACAAAGGCGGAAATGTCGGTGGAGGAATAGTCCGTGAGAGCGCCATATCGCGAGGCGGGTGATGCGGTGTAGAATGCAAGCATGTCCTGATAGTTGGTGCGCATGGCGCCATTGATGCTCCAGTCAATGGGTGAGTTGGTGAAGAAGGGTACGGTGGCAACGCGTCCTACTTCTTGTCCGGTATAGATCATCGGTACGCCTCGCAGGTAGATGGCGAGAACGGATGCCGCGGTGGCTCCTGCTTGTCCGCCGAAGAGGGTGATGGGTGTGGCATTCCATGCCGACTCATCGTGGTTGGTGGTGAAGCGAAGGATTTCTTTGCCAGCAGGAACAGCGGCGTATTCAGTGTTGCTTGCGGTGATGAGATGCGCAGCGGATTGTCCGCTCCACACACTTTGCAGCGCACCGTAAAAACTCCAACCATAGTTCATGTCAAAGCCGGCAGTATAATGATCGGCACTGCTTCCCTCGGCGAGAAATACAATGTTGCGGTTCGGAATGGTGCGGATGGTGTCGATGGCCTGCTGCCAGAAATCAAAGGGAACGCCATCTGCATAATCGCATCGATAACCATCTACATTGGCTTCGAGCACCCAGTAGCGCATGGCATCAATCATGGCGGCGCGCATGTCTGTGTTCTCGAAGTTGAGATCGGCCACGTCGTTCCAGTTGGTGCCAGGTGGATGGATGATGTTGCCATTGCCGTCCTGACTATACCAATCGGTATGCGCAATCCAGGGATTGTCCCATGCGGTATGATTAGCCACCCAGTCGAGGATGACAGCCATGCCTCGGTTGTGCGCTTCGGATACGAGCGTGCGGAGTTGAGCCAGCGTTCCGAATTCCGTGTTGACCTTTAAATAATCTTTGACACAATAGGGCGAGTTGACGGAATTGATTTCGCCGATCGGATGGATGGGCATCAGCCAAACCACATTTATATGCATGGCCTGCAATTGATCAAGTCGGTTGATGACGCCTTGCAAATTGCTTGTGTTGCTGAATGCGCGCAGGTTCACTTCGTACATGACGATGTCGCGTGTGTCGGGGACGGCAGAGAATGGTGTTCCGTACTGAACGTATTCACCACTTTCTTGTGGAGTTGCCGTTACTACCGGTTCTTCGGAGGCTTTCTTCTTGCAGGATAAAAAAACGAGTGTCACAAAAACCAACGCTACACATGCTGCGCTTTTTTTATTCATTAAGTATTGTTTTACTCATTCGAATTTAAGGAATATAGTGAACGGAATTGGACGCAGAGTTCGCTGAGGAGCAGAGATGCGCTGAGCGCTTCATTTGCGATTTTTGATTTGGTGATATGAGATGCAGAGCGCTTTTAAAAAATCAAACTTCATGCTTCTTCATGCTTCTCTGCGAACTCTGCGTCTTGAATCGCGACGCTCTACTCGCCCTCGCCCAGCGCTTCAACTTTCTTCAACTCCTCATCAATGATATCCTCAATCGCTTTGCGTTCCGACTCACTCAATTTTGCATCGAGTCTGGCTTGGCGCTTCATGTAGCGATACATGTCGCGTTTGTGAATTTCGTACGCCAAGAATACTGTGTATTTGCCTTCCTTGTCTATGTACTTCTCCTCGTCTATTTTTCTTAGATCGGCAATTTTGGTGTTGGTCACCTCGCGGATAAGCGATTGAAATTTATCGTTGATTTCGCTGCCTCCGCTGGTTTCATTTTCGTGCAGGTACTGATCCGTAACCACTTTGATGCGCGTCTCCACCTGTTGCGCAAGTTCCTTCTTTGCATTGAGATCGGCCTTTTGTTTAGCTATGTTTTCATCTGAACTATCGCCCTTGCCTTTAGCACGGAAATACCTTCCAGAGCTTTCATATTTATTTCCTGAGAAGGGTTCCTTCACTTTTGTTCCCATTGGTGAAGACTTCGCGCATGACATAAAAGAGATAACGGTGATTCCAAGGAGGAACATGTAAAAATTCGATCGTTTCATAAAGTGGTCTTTTTTTATTTGACAGTGCAAACTTGGTAAAAACTATGCCAACTGATGCATATCTGTGCAAATACATCATGAATTCGTAGATGCGCTACGAGCGAATGCTCATTCGGAAAATGAACGATTACTGAAAGTTGTATCTCAATCCTGCCGACAGACTTGTTTGCATATTCCGATAGAATAAATCAAGAGTATTCACCGTCGTTGGGTGCCAGATATTCATCAGACCTTGAGAAAGTTCACATCGTCCTATGAAGTCAAGGTACTTGCTCAAAGGGATTTGCGCTTGCACTTGCTCAACCAGACCATAGTCGTTTTTATGTAGAGATCTTTAAAGCCATTCCCTTCTTTCATCAACGAACCAATCCGGTTGTTCACTGCCGTGGGTATTGACCCGTCCTCGGTATCCGACATATCCACCGATGTGGAACGAGATATTATCGCTGATGAGAATACCTGCGCAAGCATTCACTCTCATATATGGAATTCTTAAAAAGAGCTTGTCG
Source organism: Flavobacteriales bacterium (assembly GCA_043728755.1). GTDB lineage: Bacteria > Bacteroidota > Bacteroidia > Flavobacteriales_D > Sanyastnellaceae > JAIBBG01. Next base: position 3,123 of record JAYTMF010000583.1, on the reverse strand, counting down.
TATTCATTGGATACCCTATAGGATGATGCAAAAGTACCGTTGCCCATGACCGTGACATATTGCCTCTCACCCATTTCCCTATATGCAACATCCATGGAAAAAAAAACTACTTTGGTTATAGGAACCTGTAGTGAAAGCGTTGCGCAAAGCGATTGTTTTTGGGTTCGTGAAAGAAATTGACTTGTGCCACCGTAGTGCGAACTCATGACACCAGCTAGCAATGATACGGAGGCCTTCGATAGGCTCTTGTCTGACGGTGCAGATTGCGAAATGACTGTTGCGCTGAAAAAAAATGCAACGATTAAAAGAGAATATTTCTTTATCATAAAGAATTAATTTGGACAAATATTGTCGAGTATTGTTCTCAATGCAAATACTTGTTATGCCAATGTGATTTCTAAAACAGGCCAATGTTTGAGAAATCATACAAGGGTAAATGCCGATGGATACAGGTGTTTAGTTCAATCTGGCGAAGCAAAGATTGGACAATTAACCCATCTTGCAGCTTTTCGGTGCTTTCTGAGAAATTTCAATTTATTTTCAATTAAAAATCCATCGTTTAACTGTATCCCCCTACAGGTAAAATGTTTTTATGCCCGCCATATAGGCTTCATGTGATTTGTAGTACACATGGGGTGTTGCTTTGTGGCGATCAAAGCCAGAGCTTTGTCGCGTGCATTTTTAGTTCTCAATACGTAAGCATCCTCAAAGCGAAAAGCTAAGTGGTTATTACCGATTAGTTGAAAGTTATCGTAATGCGCAAAATAGGGTTTGTCACCACACCATCTTGAATGTGGGGTTTATAGAGGATGTTACTGCTGACCAACTCAATAAAATCCAAAAATATCTAACCCAAAGATATGAGCGCAAACAAACACTCTTTGACCAAGCATCAGATGATATTATCGTCAAGAAATATGTTGAAGAACTGTGGCAACGGATCGTGTCATCAAAAAAAATCGACCTTGAATGGGAAGAAAAATTATCGCGCATGGTACACATGGATACCTTGCAGCATAGCAATGCGCGGGAAATTGGAGCCGAAAATATAGCCTATCAAACATGGGAGAAACTGCACCTTACCCAACTATTACTGTCACATGGATTTACACAAGAGCAAGCCATGCTGGCCGCCACACAAGTAGTAAGCCGTGCTTTATATCCGGCCTCCGAATTCAAAACTACCAGATGGATAAAAGAAAACTCAGCGGTATGTGAACTTAGCGGTTATGACATTGGCAAAATAACCAAAGACAAACTCTATGAAAGCGCTTTGCATTTATACAAGGTAAAAGATGCGCTGGAGAAACACCTATCCAACCGCAACAACGAGCTCTTTGACTTGAGTGATAAAATTATTCTTTACGATCTGACCAACACCTATTTTGAAGGTGAAAAACGCAGGAGCAATCTAGCGAAATTTGGCAGAAGTAAAGAAAAGAGAAGCGATGCAAAGCTGGTCGTGCTGGCCCTTGTGGTCAACATAGAAGACTTTATAAAATACTCTTCCATACTGGAAGGAAACATTGCTGACTGCAACACCCTATCAGCTATGATAGAAAAACTTACAGCCCATACCTGCCCGGGACAAGTAGTGGTGGTGTTGGATGCAGGCATCGCCACAGAAGAAAACCTAAAACTTATTGACGACAAAGGCTATAAATATCTTTGCGTAAGCCGCACTAAATTGAAAGATTACAACTATGTTCCAGACAGGTTCACCACGTTGCTGGATACAAAACCGAATCAAACCATCAGGCTAAGGTCTGCTACTACCCCAAAAAACACAGACTATTATTTGGAAGTCAAAAGCCCATCTAAGGAAAAGAAAGAAGAAGGTATGAAGCTTCAATTTGAAAAAAGATTTGAAGAAGAGTTGCAAAAAATACACACAGCCATTCATGGCAAAGGAGGGGTAAAGAAATTAAATAAAGTACATGAACGTATTGGCAGAGCTAAAGAAAAATACCCATCTATTCAGCACTATTATAGCATAGAAGTTAGCAGCGATGCAAAAACAAATCAGGCCACAGAAATTATTTGGAAAAAAGACGAGACCAAACATCAACAAAAAACGAAAGCCTCGGCATCTATTTTCTGCGTACAAATTTGAATGTACAAGACGAGGTAGTTGTTTGGAACATATATAACACCATCCGAGAAATAGAGAATGCCTTTCGCACACTAAAAACTGATTTAGATCTGCGACCAATCTATCATAAAAATGATGATGCCACCATGGCCCATCTACATCTGGGGATCTTGGCATACTGGCTCGTAAATACAGTTAGATATCAACTAAAAGCCAATGGTATAAATAGTTGCTGGAGCGAAATAGTAAGAGTTGGAAATACACAAAAAGTAATTACCACATCAGGCACCAACACATACGATGAAATAATCACCACCAGAAAATGCACACAACCTAACGAGAATCTCAAAAGGATTTACGACATCCGTCAAACCAAACACCAACCATTTGTAAAACGAAAATCCGTAGTACACAAGCCGAAACCAAAAAAAACAGAACCACCTCAAAAACAGATACTTTTGAGCGGGTAGCTGCAAGATGGGATAAATCAACTACAGGAATATGCCTTTTAGACCAATTGGACAAGTGTAATAGTCCAATCTTTGATTCTCCAGATTGAATTAAACACTTGTATCCATCGGCATTTACCACTGTATGATTTCTCAAACTTTTGCCAGTTTTATAAATCACATTGGTATTATTAGCAGTTTCAGCGCAGCAACGTGATATGACCTTCATATCGATGGTTGACGTCATGCTGCGTATCTCTGATGACAATTCTGTAAAAATATATTCCATCTGGTACAAATTGATCCCCGTTCTGGTAATTTCCTGTCCATGCATATTCTGAATCGTCCGACTGATAAAGAATTTCTCCCCATCTATTGAAGACTTCGGCTTTGAATGCATTTTTTTGAAATCCTTTTCCCTTCAACTGCCACACGTCATTGATGCCGTCATTGTCTGGCGTAAAGGCGTTGGGAATGTAAAGATCGATTTCTTCATCCACGCGTACATATTTGTATATGCTGTCGCGACATCCAAATTGATTATATGCTACCAACCCGATAAGATAATTCCCTTCCGTTTCT
>JAYTMF010000582.1:0-1514 GCA_043728755.1 Flavobacteriales bacterium | reverse complement strand
CACTTGTAAGAACGACACTTATCTTGTCTTTGGCAGGAAGCCAATTCAAGGTGATCAGCAACTTTTGTTGGTCATAATCGAAGTTCTGGATTGCATTTTCTGAGAGCAATTCGCTTTCATCTTTGATAAAATATGTTGGCATCCTGGTGCGGAGAATGTTGGCGATCTGTGAAGTGTTTGAACTGTTGTAGCCGCCGATGACTATCGCAAGATCAGCTCCAGAATCAAGAGTGCGTAATGTTGATTCCTGATTGTCGTTGGTAGCATAGCATAGGGTGTCTCGTGTGTCGGCAAAATGATCGCGAGAGTTATCACCGTGTTTCTCTATCATGATGTTGCGGAAATAATCTGCTATCGCTTGTGTCTCGGTCGCAAGCATTGTTGTTTGATTTACAACTCCTAGCTTTTGCAGGTCCTTTTTATAATCAAAACCGGGTGAAATTTTATTTCCGAAATGACGGAGAAATTCTTCTTCGCTTTTTACGCCATCCATAAAAGTGCTGAGCAATTGCGCTTCCGCCATGTCGCGAATGATGATGGACGGTGCATCTTGATAGCTGTGTGAAAAAGTGGCACGTGTTTCCTCGTGTTTGTGCTTGCCATGTATGATGATAGAGAATCCGCTGCGACCTATTTCAGCGCTGCGTTTCCAGACTTTTTCTACAAATGGACAAGTGGTATTGTACTTTTTTGTTTCAACACCTTTTGCTTCCAGTAATTTTTCAATTTCGATGGTGGTGCCAAATGCGGGTATGATCACGATATCGTCCGATTGAATATCGTCCCAAGGCCTCAATTGTCGACCATCAGTATCCATGATGAAGCAGATTCCGTTTGCTTCGAGGTCTTCATTGACAGCAGGATTGTGAATCATCTGACTGAGTAGGAACAAGCGTTTTCCCGGATTTTCTGCTATCGCTTTGTATGATGTTTCAATGGCATTTTCGACACCGTAGCAAAACCCGAAATGTCGAGGCAATAGAAAGCAAACGTTGCCGAAATCCAGCACGCCGGGATTGAAATCCTGTTTGCGCGGATCTGCCAGCCGTCGCTTGAGTTTTACTTCTCCGATAATGCCGGATTTAAATCGTTCCGGGATGTCAAATTTTTTCATGGCCGTCGAGTTGCTGCTTCACGTATTCCTTCATTCTCTTTTTTTTGTAAGCTTTCAAAAGTGGCTTGAGCACTTTTGACCTTGACAGCTCTTTGCTCTGTTGGGCGAGTGACGCTACTACATCCATTCCTTCCATATACAATGTAAGTGGATCGGTGATTCCGGGCTTGTTCATTTTAAACAAGGCTATACCATGTACAAAGGGAAATAGTAAATCAGGGAGTGCGTCGTAAAATGGTAGATGAGCTGTGGTAATATTGATCTTGATCTGAGGCGTGCCTGCAAGCCATTCCATCACGTATGCATTGGCAAGACTGCGTTGCTCTACATCCACTCCAAGTGGTGTAACGCACAGCCACTTGAGTGTTTTTTTTACCAGATCTACATCTTTAGAATAATC
>JAYTMF010000581.1:0-5134 GCA_043728755.1 Flavobacteriales bacterium | reverse complement strand
GATGTGACTCGGGTTTCTTAGCGATGAATTATGTGAGTCCTAACGGTTCATGGTCACATCTGAATACTTCGACGAATGGCACTCAGGCTGGTATATGGTATGTCAGTGCTAAAGTGAATGGACAAGTTTAAAGGAGAATGTTCTTCCGGTTGTGGTAATAATCGAACACTGCACTTTGGTGGAAGCCAGGAAACCGGTGATCAAGGTGCAATTGGATTTGGACAGCAATACTATGGTTGTGGTCCGGCTAATTGTTCAGTAGCGAGTAAAAGAGTTTATACTCCTTTCGTTGATGGAACTCTGTATTCGAATATTGAAGTTCGGTTCCATTATTTCTTACCTAACTCAGATCAGAATTCACTTTTTGCTCTTTACTATATAGATAATGCAAATGTGATGCTAATGACCGCGTCGTCCGTTACCGACTCTTGTGCGAATGGGAATTTATGGTCTGAGTATGTTTATCAACTTCCGGCCGCAATGAATTACCGAAGCGATATTCAAATTGCATTTTAATTTTATTCTACTTTTTCTGGAATGGCGAGAGGCACCGTGGCTATTGACAACATCCGTTTTTCGGGAATTCAAATTGAAGATGAAGGTGCACCGATTTTAGTGTGCCCAGGCAACACAATAAGCGATGTAACTGCGTCTGTTTGTCATCCAATTTTTTATACCGGGTGTCCGACGGATTATATTGATCAAATGAAAATTTATACAATCGCCGGAGATACATTAATGAATACTGGATTGACGGGATGCGTTGGAACTCAAAACGCTTACTTCGAATATCCACCAGAGGCGGGCATAACGTCTTGTACGCTTCAAACAGGTTCACAATATTCCGTTTATCTCAAAACAGGGCCAGCTTTTCCGATGCATTTTGGCGTGTGGATCGACTATAATAATGATGGCGATTTTGATGATACTGGGGAATTCATCCGGAGAAATCTTCAGGCTAGCATTTATTTTTGTTTTTCGTTTACGGTTTCGGTAGTTCCACTCGGCATATATAGAATGAGAGTTATTGCTAACTACAGCGCGATTATGCAAGCCAACCAGTCATGTATTATTGCATCTTGGGGTGAAGCCAGCGATTTTTTGATCACCATTGAAATTCCGACCATCGGTTCTACTTGTAATGTAATACCCGATTATTCCGGTTGGGGCGGAGTATACGATTTGTACGATCATGATGTAACCATTGCGCAAGAGCCCGCAGCAGGAACGACCATCACCGAAGATATGGAGGTTACACTGACAGCTACGGATGACACAGGAAACAGTTCGCAATGCACATTCGTCATTCCATATTTAGAACCAGAATCACCAGTGCTTAATTGTCCACAGAATATCACTATACTAGTATCTCCAGTCGCTATGGAAGGATATGTTGAAGTCCCTTTGCCCGACGTTAGTCCAACATGTTCTCCCGTTGGCATCACCAACAATATGAATGACAATACATCGGCTTCCGGCATATTTCCGGCGGGAATAAGTAGCGTGAATTATGTCGCCACTTCGGGAGAATTTTCATCGACATGCACTGTGCAGATTGAATTGATACCAACATGTTGCACGGGAGATTTTGATTGTGATGGAAGCATTGCTGTTTCGGATTTAATTCTTCTGATGAATGACTTCGGCTGTTTAAATGTGTGCAGCACAGACCTCAACAACGACGGACTCGTAAACGTTTACGATGTTCAGGGGTTCATGAGTTTGCTTCAACCGACTTGTCCATAGTATTGGCACTTTCCAACTTTCTATTGATTAAAATATTCTACATTCGCGGTGTGCATTATTGTATAATCACAGCCGTCTATGGAGTACCAACTGAAAGAAGAAAATAATTTTCGATATATCGAAGAAGGTCAAGGCAAGCCTTTGATACTGCTTCACGGGTTGTTTGGGGCACTTAGTAATTTCCGTGAAGTGATCGAGCAATTTTCGAAAACACATACAGTGGTGATTCCGATGCTGCCGTTGTATAGTATGCCGGTACTTACTACCGGAGTGAAGAGCATAGCGCATTTTCTCCATGATTTTATTCAACACAAGAAATACGATAAAGTGAATTTGCTCGGCAATTCATTGGGTGGCCATGTGGCGTTGATTTATTGCAAGGAACATCCGGAAAGAGTGAGTTCATTGACCTTGACGGCGAGCTCAGGATTGTATGAGAATGCTTTTGGCTCAAGTTTTCCGCGACGCGAGGACAAAGAATTTATTCGTCAGAAAGTGGGCTTGACCTTTTATGATCCGAAGCACGCCACAGATGAATTGGTAGATGAATGTTTTGAAATCGTCAATGATAGAAATCGTGTTTTGCGGATTCTTGCTTTGGCAAAATCTGCGATACGTCACAACATGGCTAAGGATCTGCCGAAGATGAAAATGCCTGCTTGTCTTATCTGGGGAAAAAACGATACCATCACTCCGCCGGAAGTAGCTGAAGAATTCAATCGGCTGCTTACCAATTCAACGTTGTTTTGGATTGATGAATGCGGCCATGCACCGATGATGGAACATCCCCAAAAATTCAACTCCATACTTGAAAACTGGATGAAGGAGAAGGGAGTCTAAACATTGTTGGTTGTTCTATGTCTGTTGTTACCCGCATTCAAAACACTCTTGATATGCACAAACAATCATTCCCGACGAATAACCCAATAACCCATTAACCAGTAACGAATATATTATGAGCATTTCTTCAGCAGAATTTTTAAAGTCGTCCACATTGTTGGTGCAGTGTCCAGAGCCGATAGTGCCTGAATTTGCTTTTATCGGAAGAAGCAACGTTGGTAAAAGCAGCCTCATCAATATGTTGGTGAATAAGAAGAATATGGCGAAGACATCGGGAACGCCCGGAAAGACGCGGCTCATTAATCACTTCATCATCAATAAGGAAAGTAAGCCGTGGTATTTAGTGGATTTACCGGGATATGGCTACGCGAAGATTTCACAATCCGAGCGGGCAAAATGGGAGACGATGATTCGCACATATCTCAATCATCGCGAGAATTTATATTGCACAATGGTGCTGATCGACGTTCGTCATGAACCACAAAAGCGCGATCTCGATTTTTGTGTGAAGCTTGGCACAGATGGATTGCCATTTGCAATTGTTTTTACCAAGGCGGATAAGGAAAAACCTGCCGCCATCGAAAGAAACGTCAACGCTTTTTGCAATGCTTTGCTGGAACATTTCAACGAGCTTCCTAATTATTTTGTGACATCAGCAGCAAAGCAAGTGGGAAAGGATCAGATACTTTCCTTTATCGAAAGCGCCATGAAAAACAGCGACATCAAACTAGGAGCGAAAGAAGGTGATGCGTAATATGGCAGGACATACAACATGTAAGGCATGAGCCAACATAACGTAGCGCGTTCAAGAACTATGAACTCTGCACTTGGAATGAATTTTTTTACATCGGCGCTTTGATATTCATCTTCTCTGCATAATATTCACAGAAGTCGCGCATTGTATCAGCCATGGCTTTTTCATTTGTAGCGCGCTCGAAGCTATCGGCCAATGTCAGAATGGTTTGATGTACGAATTGTTTCATTTCATCCACAGCCATTTCTTTGTTCCAGAGATCAATGCGCATGGCATTTTGCGTAGAAGCATCCCACACAGAGAGGATAATGGCTTTCGCTTCAGCGTTGGTTTTGTTTTCAGAAGCGGTCCATTTGATTTTTTCCGGTACATTGTTGTCGTCGAGTTGAATGTCGAAAATGATCTGTTCGTTTTTCATGCTGCAAGTTTACGCTGCTGGAATTATTTTCAGTGTTTAGGTTTGAATGCGGAGAGAATTTTTTGATTTTCTTTTTCCTGCCAGAGCATATTCGGTGTCATTTCAGGATGCGCAGACATGAAGTCGCGCACCATTTTCCATCCGATCCACACACCAAGCTGCGGCGGTGAGTCTTGAGGAATTCCAATTGCACCTGTGAATGGGCCGTCGGCGAACCATTTCCCAATCTCAAAACCTTTGGACTCGTACATCACTTTTTCATTGGCCAATGCTTTCCACGAGTTCCATTCGTGTCCTTCAGCCCATTTCATTTGTGAAGGTGACCAACTCATCATGATGCTGTCCGGAATTTCAGGGGCCAATGCTTCTGCGGTGTACATCAATTTCCCATAAAAGACAAGTTCTGACAGCAAATCTTTTTGCTCGTAATAATGTCCGAACTTGAATGCCGCCCATCCTTTTACTACGTCGGCATGAATGAATTTCTCATCCATGTTTTGCTTCTTGTAATTGGGAAAGGCTTCCGGTGAGAGTAGTTGGGTCACTTTATTATCGTAACCGAGATAGGTATCCAGAGAAATTCCTATAGCAGAATCACTGCAGGAAATATTGTTGTTCCATGCAGATTGATAATAGATCACATCAGGAATGGCGCTTTCAGGAAAAAAGTGATTCCAGCGGCGAAAGGATTCAGTAAGCACTTGATTGAGAGCTTCGATTTTTTCTTTGGAGAAGAGCTTTTCAATTTCCTTTCGTGTTTCAATGATATCTTGATTGCGCACAAAAGGAATCAACAAGGCACCTACACTATCTGATCGACATTCGGCCAGCATGAGATCATTCTCCACGAATCGGCAGAAGAATTTACCGTACTTATGGTATAGTTGTTGGCTGGCGGCGGCGGGATTTGAAAAGTCAGCATTGAAGAGATCATCGTCGAATCGCATGAATGTTATTTCTACTTTTTTTGCTTCAGGAGTGAGTTCGATTTTTTTAATAGATTTTTCATTTTCACACCCTCCACATCCGGTTATGAATAATATCAATATGACTACTGAATATCTATGCATCGATTAACTCTAATTTTGAACGCAAACAAAGTGGTAATTTTAACACCGTAAACACGCACCAATGAAAAATAGTATTTTACTTATCGCAACTTTCTTGATCACTACCGTTGCAGTGGCCCAGGAAAAGGAATGGAAGATCGCATTGCACTTAGATCCTAACGTATCCTGGATGAAACCTGACAACAAGAATATTGACCCGGGATCCATGAAGATCAAATTTGGATTTGGCATCATGATCGACAAAATGTTCACTGACAATTATGCATTCGGTACTGGTTTGAATATTCTCAATACTGGAGGTACGCT